>JBFLXJ010000006.1 GCA_040757085.1 Bacillota bacterium
CGTGGATGTGGTCGTTGAGTCGGCCCTGGCCAGCGTCAGGGATGTGCTGGGGGCGGAGTGGTGTGTGCTGCGGTTGCTCGATGAGGAGACGGGCGAGCTGGTGCTGAAGGCGAGCGTGGGCATGGGTGCGGAGCTGCAGGCCAGGGCAGGCCGCGTCCGGCCCGAGGGTAGCCTGTTGGGCAAAGTGCTGGAGACGGGAGAGCCCGTGGTGGTGGAAGACCTGGCCGCCGGCGGATTGGACATGCATCTGCCCTACTACTCGGCCGAGATGCGGGCGGTAGCCGTGGTGCCGGTGCGGGGGGTGGGGAAGATTCTGGGCACATTGAAGGTTTATTCCCCCGTACCGCGGCGCTGGACTGAGGAAGAAGTGGGGTATTTGGGGACCATCGCGAGCCAGACCGGGCTGGCTTTGGAGAACGCGCGTATTTACTCGGTGCTGCGCGAGTACTATCTGAATGCGGTGCGGGCGCTGGCGGCGGCCCTGGAGGCCAAGGATGTTTACACGCGGGGTCATTCCCAGCGGGTGGCGCGGTGGGCGCGGGCGTGCGCGCGCGTGCTGGGGCTTGGTGCTGAGGAGCAGGAGCAGGTGTACCTGGCGGGGCTGTTGCATGATCTGGGCAAGATCGGTGTGCGCGAAGGCATTCTGCTCAAGCCGGGGCGTCTGGACGAGGAAGAAATGAAGGAGATGCAGGGTCACCCCGTGGTGGGGGCTAAGATTTTAGAGCCGGCCAGGTTTCCGGCTGCGGTGATTGCTGCCGTGCGGCACCACCACGAAGACTACGGTGGCGGCGGTTATCCCGCGGGGCTGGTGGGGGAGGAGATCCCCCTTCTGGCGCGGATCATCCGGGTGGCGGATGCTTACGATGCCATGACGTCGGCCAGGCCGTACCGGCAGGCTTTCAGTGCCCAGCAGGCCCGGGAGGAACTGCGGCGGGGTGCGGGCAGGCAGTTTGATCCCCGGGTGGTGGACGCTTTCCTGCAGATTCCGGAAGAAGAAATAATTGCCGATAGGGGGGTAGCCTGATGCCTCCCGCTAGGTGGACCGCAGCTGGGTGAGGAGGCCCGCGGCCTCCAGCGAGCGCCGGGCGGGCACGGCCACGGCTGTGGCCAGCGCCAGCTTGAAGAGGTCCAGAGGGAGGTACGGGATCACACCTGCCCAGAGGGCCTTTGAAGGACTGAGGTGGAGCACGAGCGCAAGCTGGGTACATCCCACCGCGTACGTGGCAAGCAGGCAAAGGGCCATGCCGGCGGCAGTCCTCCCGTAGGCCGGTTGGCTCCTTCTCTCCACCACCTTACCCAGCAGGTAGGTACCCAGGACGAACCCGGTGAGGTAACCTCCCGACGGACCCAGGATGACGGCGGGGCCACTGCGCCCCTGGGCGAACACCGGTAGCCCGGCTGCACCGAGCAGGATGTAAGTGAGGATGGACAGCACTCCCAGGCGGCTGCCCAGGATGGCTCCCGCCAGGAACACCCCCAGCATTTGCCCGGTTATGGGTACGGGGGATATGGGGATGGGAATGGACACCTGAGCGAGCACAGAGATGACGGCTGCAAAAAGAGCCGGTAGGGCGAGAACTCTTGCACGCACCGTTATTCCTCCCGTCAGCAGGTACGCTTCCAGGCAGGCCTCCATGTGGCCGGCGTCAATGAGTTGTTCGTGAAACAGGGCGGGCGAACCTTCTCGAGGGAACCAGCCACGGTTCCCCACGACGTGTCGAATCGTACGGGGGCCTTCTGCGGGGTTGACCGCGCCGCAGGGGGCCTTTCTCCCTGGGGCGAGGCGTGATAGGATGGGGAGTAGCCGAACGGTGGGTGGTTCGCGGTGATCATTAGCGCCAGCAGGCGAACGGATATCCCCAGGTTTTACAGCGAGTGGTTCATGGAGCAGATCCGTGCCGGGTACTGCAGCTATCCTAACCCGTTTAACCCCGCACGGCAGGTGCTGGTTTCCCTCCGGCCCGAAGATGTCGACGTGATCGTGTTCTGGACTAAGGATGCCGCGCCCCTCTTGCCCAAATTGCCGGAGCTGAGGGAGCGGGGCTACCGCTTTTACTTCCAATTTACGGTGAACGGGTATCCCCGTTTCCTGGAACCGGGTGTCCGTCCGCTCCGCGAGATACTCGACACCTTTGCCCGCCTGGCCGACCTGATCCGGCCTGCACCCGTGATCTGGCGGTATGACCCCATCGTCCTCAGCGACGCCACCGGGCCGGACTACCACCGTCGCCAATTCGAGAGGATTGCCGCTCGCCTGGCGGGCTTCACCCGGAGGGTAGTGGTCAGCGTGTTCGACGACTACCGCCGCGCCGGTGCCCATCTGCGCCGGGCGGCGAAACGGGCCTCCGTGGGCCTCGTTCTTTCTGGGCCGGGCACCCCGGTCACGGATGCCCTGTTGCGAGACCTGGCCCAGATAGCGCGCGCAGCGGGACTGGATATCTTCAGTTGTGCAGAAGCCCGCGACCTGACTCCACTGGGCGTCCCTCCGGGTAAATGCATCGACGACCGCTTGATAAGGGAAACCTTCGGCATCCGGGCGAGCGGCAGGAAGGACCCCGGACAGCGCCCGGCCTGCCGGTGTGTCGAGAGCCGGGATATAGGTATCTACGGGACCTGCCACCACGGGTGCGCCTACTGTTACGCGCGCGGTTTCGCCGCACCACACCGTCCGCAGGGGACGGCGGCAGGGGCGCATGGGGTGGCCCAGTAGGGGTTCGGGAGGGACCGGGTGTGTATGACCTGATCATCGTGGGGGCCCTCGTCATCGACGGCACGGGTGGTCCCGCCTACTTCGCCGACGTTGCCGTGGCCGGCGGCAGAATAGTCAGGATCTCCAGGCGTCCGGCACCGCCCCGGGTTCAGGCCGGGGCAGGGCTGCAATATCCTTCCCGTGAGGACGCCGGTCCCGGAGCAGGACAGCCCTGGCCGGGCGCATGGTGCATCACCCAAGAAGGGCAGTCCTGGCCCGGCGCACGGAATGTGTTCGACGCGCGGGGATTGTGCCTGGCACCGGGGTTCATCGATATCCACAACCACTCCGATCTTACGATTCTTGCGGATCCGCGGGCGGAAAGCATGGTGAGCCAGGGAGTCACCACCGTGGTGGTGGGCAATTGTGGCTTCTCCCCGGCACCGTGGCCGGGACCGGAAGGGGGCGAGAATGCCGTCCTGATGCAGGAGGATGCTGCGTTCCTGGCGTGCGGGTTCGACGTGCCGTGGAGGTGGCGTTCTTTCGGTGACTACTTGCGCGCCGTGCAGGCCAGCCGGCCGGCGGTGAACGTGGTGGCCCTGGTAGGCCACGGCGTCATCCGGGAGCAGGTGCTGGGCCGTGCCACTCGAGCTCCCGACCGGGCCGAGATGAGGCGGATGCAGGAAATCCTCGGGGATGCCATGGCGGACGGTGCGGCCGGCATGTCCTCCGGTCTCATCTATTACCCCGGTTGCTACGCTGGTACCGAGGAACTGGTGGAACTGGCACGCGTGGTGGCGCAGGCGGGGGGGGTTTACGCCTCCCACATCCGGGGAGAGGGCGAAACGCTGCTGGACGCCGTGGCGGAGGCAATCGGGATCGCCCGCCGGGCCGGTGTCTCCACCCAGATTTCCCACCTGAAGGCGGAAAGCCGATTCATGTGGGGCCGGCTGGGCGAGGCCCTGGCCATGATAGATGCTGCCCGCCAGGAAGGGCTGGCGGTGGACTGCGATCAGTATCCCTACACCGCCTACAATACCTCGCTGGGAAGCTTCCTGCCCCCCCAGGTCATGGAAGGGGACTGGCGGAAGGTTCTTGCCTCGCGCCGGGGGAGGGAGGAAATCCGGCGTATCATGGCAGAGGGGACACCGGACTGGACGTCCTCGGTGCGCGGCATGGAATGGAGCGATTTCGTTGTGGACGGCACCGGAGACCCGTCCACCGACGGCAGGGACCTGGCGGCTCTTGCCTCCGGAAAGGACCAGGATGCCTGGACGCTCTTTTTCGACCTCCTGCTGGAGTACGGCCCCCATGTGCGCGTAATCGGCCACGCCATGCACGAAGATGACGTGGCGAAGGCCGTGGCCCGGCCCGATGTGATGGTGGGGTCGGATGGTTACGCCCTGCCCCTGGAGGGAGACGGCCATCCCCATCCCCGCTCATTTGGCACTTTTCCGCGCGTTCTGGGGCGCTACAGCCGGGAGGAGGGGGTCATTTCCCTGGAAGCAGCCGTACGCAAGATGACGGGGCTACCCGCCGCGAAGCTGGGACTCCGGGACCGCGGCCTCGTGCACGAGGGATACTGGGCAGACCTGGTGTTGTTTGACCCTCACCTTATCCAGGATACGGCCACCTTCGAACAGCCCTGGCAGCGCCCCCGCGGCATAGTGCATGTGCTGGTTAACGGGCAGCCGGCATCGGCACGCGCCGGATGCGTTCTCTCCTCGACCCCCACCTGAGGGAATGACGTCTGCGGGGGCAGGGCAGAGGGGCCGGGTCATGTGCGGTGGAACGCGGCGAGCAGTATGAGGAGCAGTCCCGGGAGCACCGACGCCTGCCCCGGCAAGCAGGCGCGGGTCGAGGCACGCCCTATGGTTACGCCGGCGGCCACGAAGGCCGCGCAGCCCAGCGACACCGTCACCACCACGTGGGCGGGAAACGCGAGCATCCCCGCTGCGAATCCTGCGCCGAAGGCGTCCAGGCCCAGGGCCAGACCCAGCAGGGCCGATTCACCGGCGTCGATGCGACCCGACCTGTCGAGGTCGGCCGCCTCGGGATCGCGCAGGATTTGCACAACGATGCCCAGCGGGCGGAGGCGCCAGGTGGCGAGGGATGGCGTCCGTGCGCGGCGCAGGTACTGATGCCATCCCTGGTACACCTCCCACAACCCGACGGCAATCAGCAGGAGCCGCCCGAGGGTCGAGGCAACTGCCGCGTCCGTAGAGGTTCGGATGGACTGACCGGCCGCGATGGATGCGCTCATGAGAACCCCGGTGAGCAGGGCGATGACCAGGTACGCGGCAGGAGGTAAGCGAGTGCCCCTGATGCCGTAGGAGAGTCCTGCGCCCAGGCCGTCCAGGCTCAGGGCAATGGTCAGCAGTAATACCGGCCAATCCGGCACGATCCGTCACCTCGCTCACCTTCCCAGTATACGCGGCAGCCATCTCCCCCACTTTCCACTTTACCGCAGCATCGGCCGTCTGACCAGCAGGATTCCCGTGTGCCGCCGGGGAAACCCAGGTGTGACTGGATGCCGTCTGGAACTGTGGCAAGGTCGAGGCGGCCCGAAGGAGTGATACGATGGCGGAACCGATGTTCAGAGGAGTGTTTGCGCCCATTCCCACACCCTTTGGGGAGGATGGAGAGATAGCGTACGGGGCCCTGCGGAAGAACCTGGACCGATGGGCGGCCACGCGTCTGGCGGGTCTGGTAGTGCTGGGGAGCAATGGGGAGTTTGCGCTCCTGGACCCCGATGAGAAGGAAGCCCTGGTGGGGTTCGTGCGCGAGCATTTCCCCGCTGACCGGCCCGTGATCGCCGGTACCGGCTGTGAATCCACCCGGGCCACCATCCGTTTCACCAGGAGGGCGGCCCAGCTGGGGGCCGATGCGGCTTTGGTGCTCAACCCGTACTATTACAAGGGCTCCATGACCGATGCGGCCCTGAAGCGGTTCTACCTGGATGTGGCGGAAGCATCCCCAATCCCGGTGATGGTCTACAACATGCCCGGGAACACGGGCCTGAACCTTTCCAGCAGCCTGGTGGTGGAGCTGGCGCAGCACCCCAACATCGTGGGGGTGAAGGACAGTTCCGGGAACATCGTACAGATTTCCGAGATCGTGGCCGGGGCTCCGGAGGGATTTGCCGTTTTCGCGGGGTCGGGTAGTTTCCTCCTGCCCACCATCCTGATGGGCGGTGTGGGTGGCACGCTGGCGGTGGCCAACGTGTTGCCCGACGAGTGTGCCGGCATCGTTTCCATGGCCCAGGAGGGGCGGCTGGAGGAGGCCCGTTTGCTCCAGCTGAAGATACTGGCGGCCAACGCGGCCGTGACCAGCCGGTGGGGAGTCGCAGGCCTCAAGGCAGCCCTGGACATGATCGGCTATTACGGTGGTCCGCCCCGACCCCCGATTCTCCCCCTGGACGAGGCTGTGCGGGCCCAGTTGCGCACCATCCTCATACAGGCGGGCGCTCTGGCTGGCTGTAACGAGCACTGATGGCGGCCAGAAGCAGGGAGCGGTGGCTGGGGCATCCCGTTTTCCGGCACAGGTTGGACAGGTGACTGCGCATGTGATGGGCGCGGGCAGAGGGGGGGCGAGGGGGTGCGAGAGGCCGTGTGGGACTTCTTCCAGTTTCAGTTGCCCACCCGCATCGTGGCGGGGATGCAGGCACTTTCCGGCCTGGGCGACGAGGTCCTGGGCCTGGCGGCGCGGGCCGATCAACGCTGCTGCGTGCTGCTGGTCACGGACCGGGACCTGGCAGGGGCCGAGCCCGTGCGGCTGGTGGTGGACTCTCTGCGGGGACGCGGGGTGGGGGTTGAGGTATTCGGGGAAGTGGCCCCCGACAGTTCGGTGGGCGTGGTACGGCGGGGTGCTGCGGCGTATCTGGAGGCAGGAGCCGAGGTACTGGTGGCGGTGGGAGGCGGTAGCAGCATCGACACCGCCAAGGCCATCAACATGATGGTGTCCACGGGGCAGGACATCCTGGACCTGCAGGGGGTGGGGGTACTGGATCGGCCCCTGCGTCCCCTGGTGGCCATCCCCACCACAGCGGGCACGGGCAGTGAGGTCACCTTTTTTGCCATGATCAGGGATCCTGACCTGGGCGAGAAGCTCCCCTTTGTGAGTGCGTACCTGGCTCCTCACCTGGCGGTCCTGGCTCCCCAACTGACGGTGGGAATGCCTCCCCTGCTGACGGCCACCACGGGTATCGATGCCCTTACCCACGCCGTCGAGGCTTTCCTTTCCGGCAATCGGGATCCTATCTCCGACGCCCTGGCCCTGAGGGCGGTGAGCCTGATCTGGCGAAATTTGCCCCGGGCCGTTCACTGCGGCACCGATCTTGAGGCGCGGGCCCATATGCAGGTGGCGGCCTGCCTGGCCGGCATGGCGTTCAATCATCCCATGGTGGGAGTGGTACACGCCCTTGCCCATGCCGTGGGCGGGCGCTACGGAGTGCCCCACGGTCTGGCCAACGCCATCTTCCTGCCCGAGGGGGTGCGCTTCAACCTGCCGGGTAACGAGGTGCGGCTGGTGGAGTTGGGCCGGGCCATGGGCCTGCCGGGCCTGCCGGCGGCGGAGGGGTACGGTGAGGCGGACATGGCGGAGGCGGCGGCCAGGGTGGTGGAGGAGACAGCCCGGTTCATAGATTCGCTGGGGATAAGGCGCAGCCTGCGGGCGGCGGGGGTGGGGGAAGAGGCGGTGCCGGTGGTGGCGGAACTGGCCCTTTCTGACGGGTCGCTTGCCGCCAACCCGCGCTGGCCCGAGTATCAGGACCTGGTGGCCATGGTGAGGTCTGTCCTGTAGCCATCCAATCCGATGGCCATCCCAATGCGAAGGGGGAAGTTTGCATGCCGTATTTCAAGGACGCCGAGGACCTGTACGACCTGCTCGGAGGTCTTTTCCGACAGGGCCGGGAGCATCCCGACCTGGCACCCAAGGTGGCAGCTTCAAAGATCCTCATCCAGTTCCAGTATCAGGAGCCCGAGGCCGTGATCACCATCAACGCCAAGAATCCCCAGGAGCCGCCGCCCTATGACGTGATCTTGGGGCCCACCGACATCAAGCCCGACGTGGTCATGACCATGAAGGCGGACGTGGCCCACGAGTTCTGGTTGGGTAAGGTGAACCTGCTCACCGCTCTGGCCCGGCGCCAGATAGTGGCCCAGGGGCCGGTATCCGTGGCCATTAAACTGGTACCGGTCCTGGGACCGGCGTTCACCCTGTACCGGCAGTACCTGGAGCAGAAAGGCCGCCAGCCCTGAGCGGCATTGCCATGATCGTGCGGGTGTCGCGGGCGGTGGCCCCGTCTTGAACCACTCGGTGCGGAGGTGAGGCCGGTGACCGGTTACCACGGGCGGTACCTGGAAGTGGACCTGACCCGCGGACAGGTGGAGGTTCGTGCCTGGCCGTCAAGCTGGGCGGAGCGGTTCGTGGGAGGAAGTGGGCTGGGGGCGTGGCTCATTTACCAGGAGCTGGGGTCTGCCCTGGCCGGGCTGCATCCCCTGGAGGCGGCTTCTCCCCTGGTCTTCGCCACCGGCCCGCTCACCGGGAGCGGGCTCCCCGGCACGGCACGATCGGTGGTGTGCGCCCTGTCGCCCCTCACGGGGATCTGGGGGGAGGCCAACGCCGGCGGCAACTTCGGTCCTGCGCTCAGGTGGGCGGGGTGGGACGGTATCCTGATCCGGGGGCGGGCGGTGCGGCCCTGCTGGCTGGAGATCACGGACCGAGGTGCCCAAATCCACCCCGGCGAGGATTTGTGGGGCCGGGACACTTACGAGACAACTTTGGCCCTGCTAGAGCGAGCCCCGCGGGGGTCGCTTGCCGCGGTGGGGTGTATCGGTCCCGCGGGGGAACGGCGGGCTCCCCTGGCGGCCATCATCCACAACCGGGGCCATGCCTTCGGCCGCACCGGCATGGGGGCGGTCATGGGGAGCAAGAACCTGAAGGCCATCGCCGTGTGGGGCAGGACCCCGCCCCCGGTCGCCGATCCTGCCCTGTTCCGCGAAGTGCGGACCCGCATGCTGGAGAAGATCAGGGAGCACATTGTCACCCAGTCCCTTTCGTTCGCGGGCACCGCCAGTTCCATTGACCTGTCCAGCCTGAGCGGGGATTTGCCCGTACGCAACTGGTCCCGTCCCACCTGGGCGGGTGTGGAGGCCATAAATGCCACCAGTTACGAGTCCATCCTGGTGGGCAAGGAGAGTTGCTTCGGCTGCCCGGTGGGGTGCAAGCGCCGGGTGCGCGTGGGGCCGCCACAACCGGGACGACCCGGGGGCCCGTGGCAGGCGGAGGGGCCGGGGCCCGAGTACGAGACACTGGCTGCGCTGGGAAGCCTGCTGGAGGTCGGCGACCTGGGTGCCATCGCCTGCGCCAACGAACTGTGTAACCGGGCGGGGCTGGACACCATCAGCCTGGGTGCCACGCTAGCCATGGCCACGGAGCTGGACGAGGTGGGGCTGCTCCCCCCGGAGATGACGGGGGGCCTCCGGTTGCGCTGGGGTGACGCCGCCGCCATGGTGGAGGCGGTGCGCAGGGCGGCCGGGGGGGAGGGGCTGGGGAGATGGCTGGAGCAGGGGACGCGACGGCTGGCGGCCGCCCTGCTCGACCACCACGGCGGCCGGGGGGACGGGGTGGCGGCGGTCATCGGGGAGGCCGCCGTGCATGTCAAGGGGCTGGAAGTCCCCATGCACGACCCCCGGGCCAACCACGGCATGGCCCTGGCGTACGCCACCTCGTACCGCGGAGCCTGCCACGTTTCGGAGATCAACTACTTCCTGGAGCAGGGTGCCGCCACCATGCCCGGGCTCGGACTGGGAGAGCCTCTCCCCGGGCCGTCCGCCGGGGGCAAGGCTCCGGTGGTGGTGGCGGCACAGGACTTCACGGGATTGGCCTGCAACTGCCTGCTGTTCTGTTACTTCATCCTGGTAGCCCTGGACGACACCGATGTTTGCCAGGCCGTGGAAGCCGTCACCGGTAGGGCGTGGACCGTGGGTGCATTGCGGGAAGCCGGGGAACGGGTCTGGATGCTGAAACGGTTGATCAACACGGCTCGGGGCGTTACCCGCCGGGACGATCGCCTCCCGGCCCGGTTGCTGAGGGCGTTCGACGAGGGGCCCGTGGCGGGGTCAAGCCCCGACCTGGAGTCCATGCTCGATGAGTTTTACCGCCTGCGCGGCCTTGACGAGCAGGGGATACCCCGTCCCGAGACCCTGGCTCGCCTGGGCCTGGCCCTGGCCGGCCTTGGGCGGGCGGGGAGTCCGGAGGAGCGTTAGAAGGGGAAGGGCCAGGGGACGCCCAGTTCGCGGCAGTTGTTCCTGATCTCCTCCAGCACCACCGCGTTAACCGGGATGCCCTCGCGGGCCCTTTCCTCCTCCGCCTCGAATTCTTTCTCTCCCGCCAGGTAGATGCGGTCCTGGCCTTCCTCCTTCGGGGAGTTCTTGAGTTCGCGGATGAATTGATCCAGGCGGGCCTTGAACTGGGCCGGGGGCATGATGGCGTCTATCTTGATGGCGGCGAAGAAGTGGCCCACGTTCGACGGCCGTCCCTGGGGATCACCGGGCGGAAAGACGTGGGTGAGGAAACCGGCTCCCGATAGCACTCCGCACAGGATGTCCACCACGCTGGCCAGGCCGTATCCCTTGTAACCCGATGTTTCCGCCGGCCCTCCCAGAGGGAAAAGCCCGCCCCCGTGCAGGATGCGGTCGGGATTGTCGGTGGGTTTGCCCGCTTCGTCCGCTCCCCAGTGGGGCGGCACCTTATCCCGGCGCCGGCTGTACACTTCTATGCGACCGATGGGCACCACGCTGGTCGCCATGTCCAGCACGAAGGGGCGCTCCTCCCCGGCTGGGGCAGCCACGCTGATGGCGTTGGTGCCGATGATCCTCTTGCGCCCGTAGGTGGGGATCACCAGGGGCTGGCTGTTGGTCAGGGAGATGCCGATCATGTCGTGGGGCAGGGCCATCATGGCATAGTAACCGGCGATCCCGTAGTGGTTACTGTTGCGCACCAGGACGGCTGCCATCCCCACTTCCGCGGCCATCTCCAGGCACATGCGCATGGCGTGCACCCCAGCAACCTGGCCCATGCCGTTGTTGGCGTCCAGCACCGCCAGCCCCGCGCTGCGTTGTACCACCGTCACCTCTGTGCGGGGGTTTATCCGTCCAACCCGCAACCGGTTCAGGTAGTACGTATTCAGCCTTTGCACCCCATGGGATTCGATCCCCCGCAGATCCGCCCGGACCAGGACGTCAGCTATGATTTCCGCCTGGTCGGGGGGGACGTCGACCCGCTCCAGGATGCGGGCGACCAAGTCCTTCATCACCTGTGCGTCGACCCTGATGTATACGGGCTGGCTGGCTCCTTCGGCCACTGGTTTCGCCTCCCCTTACCGCGTTTGCTTTGGTTTTCGACACGGCCCCCGTTTCTCCTACCGGAAATGGCAGGGGCCGGCAACCGTCAGCAATGCCGGCCAGTACGATGGACCACGACCCGGGACAGCCACCACACCGCTGCGAAGGTCACCAGCACCCCGAGCAGGCCAGCGAGGGCCGTACTTGCGCCGCCCGGTACGCCCGGCAGGGAGTAGTCGGGGATCGGTGCCTGCAGCATGGTGATAGCTCTTCCCAAGAAGGCACAGTCCTCTGCCACCCGCTCCAGGCCGTCCGGCCAGGGGCACGCGATGGGCGCCAGCAGCAGGGCTACCAGGATGGCTGCGGCCAGGATCCACCAGTGCGTTTTTTCTGCCCCTTGATAGGAGTGCGTCATGACCGTATCCCTCCTGCCGCGGTTTCAGGTAGGCCGAGCAGAGCCGGGCGGACGCGCGCCACGTAGGCCAGGACCGCCGTGGTGATGATCCCCTCGCCCAGCCCGATGAGGGCGTGCCACGACGCCATGGCCGGAACGGCCACCCGCAGCGGCACGGTGCCCGCTATGCCGAGTTCCAGGGCAGCGGCCAGTGCTGCTACCAGCACCGACAACCAGCTGGCCAGGAAAGCCGCTACCGGGTGGAATCCGGCGCCCCGTCGCAGCATCCGGTAGGTCAGGTGGGCGGTAAGGGTTCCTATCACCGCCATGTTGAAGACGTTTGCCCCGAGGGCGGTGACGCCTCCATCACCGAACAGCAACGCCTGGATTATCAGAACCGCCGTGAGGCTCAGGCTAGCCGCCCAAGGCCCGAAGAGGATAGTGATCAGGGCCCCTCCCAGCAGATGCCCCGAGGTGCCGCCCGCGATAGGGAAATTCACCATTTGGGCCGCAAAAACGAACGCGGACATGGCGGCCAGCACCGGGACCTGGCGTTCTTCCAGCTCCCTGCTCAGGCGCGAGGCTGCGTATCCCACGGCTCCCGCGCTCGCTACCGCTGTGCCGACCAGGGTCTTGGGGTCCAGAAAGCCGTCCGGAATGTGCATCTTTTCGCCTCCTCGTCGAGGAAGTTGCCGGGGTCGATTCCGGGTGGTGTCAGAGTAACCGCCCAGGGCATGCGCAGCCGGGCACGCTCCACCAGGTTCGCATCTGCCAGCAGGCCGGGCGTGCCCGCCGCCAGTACCTCACCTCCTTCCAGCACCAGGATGCGGTCTGCCCAGGCCGCGGCCAGGTCCACGTCGTGGGTGGCCAGGATGATGGTCTTGCCCGCGGCGCTCAGCGCCTCCAGGAAAGCCACCAGCTCAGTCTGGGTGGCGGGATCCAGGAAGGCGGTGGGTTCGTCCAGCACCAGGATGGGGGGATCCATGGCGAGCACTCCCGCCAGGGCCACCCGGCGCTTCTGACCCAGCGATAGGTCCTGGACCGGTCGCTCGGCCAGGTGACTTATCCCCAGCTGGTCGAGGGCGCGCGCCACCGCCTCGGCCACGCGGGCGGGAGGCCAGCCCAGTTGCAGAGGGCCGAAGGCCACGTCGTCGGCCACCGTGGGGGCGATCACCTGGTCGTCAGGATCCTGGAAGACAAAGCCCACCTGGGTCCTGGCCCAGTGGGAAGCTTCCCGGTCGAGGCGGCGTCCCCGTATGCGCACTTCACCGCGACCGGGCGAGAGCAAGCCGTTCAGGTGAAAGAGCAGGGTAGACTTGCCCGCTCCGTTGGGGCCCAGGATCGCCAGCCGGCTGCCCGGGCCCACGGTGAGGGATATCCCCTTGAGGACGAGCGGGCCGCCCGGGTAGGAAAACCAGAGATCCCGCACCTCCACCGCCATCTCACCCACCGCCACGGCTTCCTCCCCGCGGTGTGCGCTTTGCCTCTCCTCACCTGTGCGGGGACGGGGTACGGGTGGCACCTCACCCGGCAGGGGTCCTCCTGACCTGTACCCGCGCGCCACCATGGCCTGGTGGACCCGCTCCCCGCGATCCAGTGTGCGGAGCAGCGAGGCTCCGAGCAAACGTCCCAGCGTCCCCGCCGTGCGGGGATGGAGCACACTGCCCAGGTGGAACGCGCGGCAACCGAGAGCCCGCTGCATGCGCAGGATTTCGTGATGCACGAGGTCACCGTAGCGAACAGTACTGGCGATCAGGCTGGTGAGTACAGGGGGAACGCCCAGGTGGCGGAGGGTGCGCAGGATGCCCGTCCAGCCCACGATGCTGACCAGCAGCATCACAGCCAGGAGGGCGGAAACCATGCGCAGGGAGAGGATCAGCCCCTGGCCAAGCCCGGGAAGGGAGAAGTGCAGCAACGGGAATCGCACCTGCAGCGGGGCCACGAACGGGGGTGGTCCGGTGAGCCCCAGTACCGCCGTGGTCGTGGCCCCCAGCAGAAGGGGGTATGCCAGCCGCCCCGTCAGGCACCGCCAGGAAAGGCCCCGCCACCGGCAGGCGGCCACGAGAAGGAGGGCCGCTCCTCCCAGCAACCCGGCATGATCCAGGTTCACCAGCACAACTATCAAGGCCAGGAAACCGGCTACCGGAATATTGCTTCGCGCCAGCCCGGGGACCCCGACCATACCCTCACCGCCACCCGTATTGTAGCACGAACTTCCGGATGGTGCCACGTGCCTTGACGCCTCGCCCCTTGACGCCTCCTGAGCTGTGTTGCTCGTCCGCCGGCATATGGAGTGGTTTCTGCCACGGGGGAGGAATAATCTGGAGTATCAGCGAAGTATCAATCACCGATTGTGGGGTTGCCCTGAGCTTTCCCTCGCAGTTCGGGGGTAATCTGTCCATGCTAGATGGGAGGTGGCGAGACATGAGGCGCCCAGTGTGGTTGCTGGTCCTTGTCCTGCTTATGTGCGGCGTGTTCGTGGGCGGCGGGTGGGTGGCGGCTGCAACTCCGAGGGCCGCTTCTCCAGGGGCCGAGGGCCACCGGTACATCGTGGTGTTCCGGCCCGGGGTGCCCGCCGGAGAACAGCTGGCCGTGGCCCACCAGCACGGGGCCCGAGTTATCCACCGGTTGTGGGTGGTGAATGCCCTGGCCGTGGAATTCCCCTCCGTGGTCCCGCGCGCCCTGGCTTCCCATCCCTGGGTAGCCCGCGTGGAGGAGGATGCGCGGGCCTTTGCCCTGGCGCGCAAGCCACCGGCCCAGCCCGCGCAGCAACTGCCGTGGGGAGTGGACCGCATCGATGCCGACCTGGCCTGGGCATCCTCGCGGGGCACGGGCGTCAAGGTGGCGATAGTGGACACCGGGATCGACAAGGATCATCCCGACCTGGTGGACAACTTGAAGGGTGGCTACCTGGCCATCCAGACCGGTGTGTACAAGAGGAAGGGCCCTGACGGGTGGGACGATGATAACGGGCACGGCACCCACGTGGCCGGCATCGTGGCAGCCGTGGACAATACCATCGGCGTGGTGGGAGTTGCCCCGGAGGCCTGGCTCTACGGCGTCAAGGTGTTGGATCGCACCGGCTCCGGGTACTACTCCGACATCATCGAGGGAATTCAGTGGTGCATCGACAACGGCATGCAGGTCATCAACATGAGCCTGGGGGGTTCCACGGACAGCCCGGCCCTGCATGACGCGGTCATTGCCGCATACAACAGCGGCATCACCATAGTCTGCGCTGCGGGCAACTCCGGCCCCGAGGAAGACACGGTGGCCTACCCAGCCCGCTACCCCGAAGTGATCGCCGTGGCGGCCACGGCGGCAGATGACTCGGTGCCCGACTTCTCGAGCCGGGGGCCGGAGGTGGATATAGCCGCGCCGGGCGTGAGCATCCTGTCCACCTGGAACGATGGCGGGTACGCGACCGCGAGCGGCACTTCCATGGCCAGCCCCCATGTGGCGGGTACGGTGGCTCTCTACCTGGCAGCCCAGGGGCCGGCGTCTCCCGACCAGGTACGCCAGCATCTGATGGCAACTGCTGAACCTCTGCCCTATCCGTCTACCTGGGTGGGAGCGGGGCTGGTGGACGCCCAGGCTGCGGTGGGTTCCCGCTGACGCGATGTCCTGACCTTGCTTTGCACGCTGGGCAGGATGGCGGCCTCGCTGGCCGCCATCCTGCTGCTTTCGGGGTGGCCATCCCAGGCGGCTGCCCATTTTTTCGACAAGGGTAATCCGCTGTGGTTGGCGAAAGTCTCTGCATGTTTCCCGCAGCGGCCCGGTCGGGAGGGTGTTCCATGTACGACTTGCGGATAGTGGTTGAAGAAGTGAGGGGTTTTTGCGATATGCCCATGCGTCCCGGTGATTATTGCGAGCTCCGGGGCAGCCGCCTGTCGATTCCTGATGGGCGCTACTTTTGCATGTGGGCGCTGCAGAGCGTTCTCCCCCTGTTGCCGGTGAAGCAGCGGCGCATAGCCGAGGAAAACGACTGGATCCCCCGGACCTTCCGGGTGACCTGTCCGGATCCGGACGGTATGGTGATCCTCCGCATCGAGCAACTGGATGCCCGCGACCGGTCGCCCGTCGACCAACCGGGTGCACGGGGCGACTCGGCGGTCGAGCGACCGGCTCCAACTGGCCGGACGCTGGTCGAGCAGCCGAACGCGCGCCAGTGGACTCCCGCCGAGGGGAACGAAAGGGGGCCGCTTCCCCGGATGCTGGTCAACAGCCGGATGTGTTCCGGCTGCCGGTCCTGTGAGCTGGCCTGCAGCTACAGGCACGAGGGAGTTTTTGCCCCTTCCCTCTCGCGTATCACGGTGAGAAAGGATGAGGTCGGGGGGGCGGACGAGCCCGTGGTGTGCCGTCAGTGCGGGGTGGCGCGGTGTGTGCAGGTGTGTCCCTGCGGTGCCCTGGCCCGCAACCCCCGGACGGGTGCGGTGCGGGTGGATGCCGGGTTGTGCATGCGGTGTGGAGATTGCGTGGCGGCCTGTCCCTTCGGGGCCATCAGGATTCACCCCGACACCGCCCTTCCTCTCATCTGTGACCTGTGTGAGGGGGATCCTGCCTGTGTGGGCAGGTGCGCCACCGGGGCCCTGCGCTACGGCAGGGCAGGCGACCTCCGGCACGCGGCTGCGACCGGGCCGGGGGTGGCTGGTGAGGCGACTGCGGGTAGACGCAGGGACGGCGGTGCTGCTGAGTGCGAAGCCGGGGGTCAGGTGAAATGAGCGCACGGTGGGGATGTGGATACGCTGGCCGGGTACTGCTGGTGGACCTGACCGCCGGTCGGAGCACCATCGAGCCGCTTGACCACGGGGTGGCGCGCCGGTTCCTGGGCGGACGGGGCCTCAACATGCGGGTCCTGTACGATGAGGTCACCCCCGGGGTGCATCCCCTGTCACCGGAAAACCGGCTTATGTTTGCGACTGGCCCCCTGGTGGGCACCCACTTTCCGGGAGCCTGCCGCGTCAACGTGAGTGCGCGTTCCCCGCTCACCGGCATCCTGGGTGATAGCAACGCGGGCGGCTTTTTTGGCCCGGAACTCAAGTACGCCGGTTTCGATCAGGTGATCATCCAGGGCCGGGCTCCGCGGCCGGTATATCTGTTCATCACCGACGAGGGTGCTCATCTGCGCCCGGCAGAGCACCTGTGGGGCCTGGACGTATGGGAAACCCAGCAGGCCATCAGGTCCGAACTGGGTGATGAGGGAGTGCAGGTGGGAGTGGCAGGTCCGGCGGCCGAAAACGGGGTGCTTTTCGCGGGGGTATTCTTCAACCTGGCCCGTCCGGCCGCCCGCACCGGGATGGGGACGGTGATGGCGAGCAAGAACCGCAAGGCGGTGGCGGTGAGGGGCAGGGGGATGGTCAGGGTCGCCGACCCTGCCGCCTTCGCCTCCCTGGTGGGCACCGCCGATGCCGCCATATTCGCGCACCCGGAATACGATGCCCGCCGCCGGCTGGGCACCACCCGCCTGGTGCGTGCCCTCCACGGCCTGGGCTGCCTCGCCAGCTTCCACTTCCGCACCGGTTGCTTCCCCGGGGTGGACCGGGTGTCCGGGGAGCGTCTTGCTGCCACCTACCGCGTGAAGGGCAAGGCCTGCTTCGGGTGTACCATCCCCTGCAGCCGTTTCTTCCGCATAGAATCGGGGCCCTTCGCGGGCCTGGCCAGCGAGGGACCCGAATTCGAGGGCCTGGCGGGGTTCTCGTCCCGGGTGGGGAACGACGACCTGGCGGTTGCACTGCGGGCCATAGATATGTGCAATCGTTACGGGATGGACGTCATCTCCGCTTCGGAGGCGATTTCCTTCGTGATGGAGTTGGGCGAAGCCGGCCTGGTGAGTTCCCGTGAAGCGGACGGGCTGGATCTGCGCTGGGGAAACGCTAACACCATCCTGGCCCTTCTCGAAAAAATCTGCCGTCGGGAAGGGATCGGGGATGTCCTGGCCGGCGGGGTGCGCCGGGCGGCCGAACTGATCGGGCGCGGGAGCGAGCGGTACGCCATGCATGTCAAAGGCCTGGAGGTATTCCAGGCCGATCCCCGCGGGATCAAGGGTTACGCCCTGGGTGTGGCAGTGGCCAGCCGGGGAGGGGATCATCTGCGCTCCGAGCCCTGGTTCGAGCTCACCGGTGATAGCGAGGAAGCCACGCGCCGCTTCGGAGAGGCGGAGGCGGCGCAGCGCCTGTCTCCGCGGGGCAAGGGCAGGCTGGTCAAGTACTACGAGGAACGGTGCGCGCTGGCGGACTGTCTGCAGGTGTGCAAGAATACCCTGGTTAACATGGAGATTCTTCCCTACGACCAGGCCGCCTGCATACTGGCTGCTGCGACGGGCTGGGAATTCTCGGAGGAGGAACTGCAAGCATCCTGCGAGCGACTGGTCAACCTGGAGCGCTGCTACAACGCTCGCCTGGGTCTGGGGCGGGCAGACGACACCCTGCCCGATCGCTTCACCCGGGAGCCGCTCCCTCCCGACAGCGGGCCGTCGGCGGGCAGCGTGGTGGAACTCGACCAGATGCTGGACGAATACTACCTCGCCCGGGGCTGGGATTTGTCCACCGGGCTTCCCAAGGGAGAGACGTTGTCCCGTCTGGGCCTGGAGATATCTGTCAATCCCGGCGCCGCCGCACCGGGCGGGTGCAGTTAAGGAGATGCGAGAGGGGGGCATGCCCCATCCGACGGCGGTGAGGCGGGCGGTGCCGACGGGCCGGCGGGTCCTGCGCGCCGGACTTGCGGGCTGGCGGGTGCTGGTGGTGCTGTTTTTCACCGGCTGGGTCATAATGTACGCCAACCGCACCATCCTGTCCGCAGCCATGAGACTGCTCGAACAGGAGTGGTCGCTGGGCCACACCGAACTGGGCCTGATCAATTCGGCCTTTTTTCTGGCGTATGCCCTCATGCAGGTTCCGGCCGGAGTCCTGGGTGACCTGGTGTCCCGCCGCCTGGTGTTGCTGGCGGGGTGGTTCGTGCATGCGGGGGGCACCCTGGCCAGTGCCCTGTCACCCGGCCTGGGTCTCTTTACGGTTGCGCGAGTTGCCACGGGCCTGGGCCAGGGCAGCTATTATTCGACGCAGTACGCCCTGGCAACTGCTGCTGTCCCGCCGGAACGCCGGGCGAGGGCCCTGGCCCTCATCAACGCGGGCATGAGCGCGGGCATCCTGGCGGGCTGGGGAGCAGGGGCCCTGGTGCTATATCGCTGGCACGTCCCGTGGCGCGCCGTCTTCCTGATCCTGGCAGTGTTCACTGCCGGTCTGGGCGTCCTTATGACGGCCCTGGTCCGTGAAGACCGTTCGGCAGCAAGTGCGCTGGCGGGGGACGCCACCAGCGGTGGGTCGGTGCCGGAGCGGTCGCTGCGTCCGGCCAAGGGGGTTGCGGTAAGGCCCACGAGACGCGTTCTTCTCCTGGCATCCGGCACTTCCTTTTGCAGCATGTACGCGTTCTATGTCCTCTTGACCTGGCTGCCGTTCTACCTGCAGGTTGCACGCCGCCTGGAAGGCACCGAGGCCGGCCTGGTGGCTGCCCTGGTGCCGCTGCTATCGGTGCCGGCGTCGCTGCTGGCAGCCGCCTGGGCGGACCGGCCCGGCCGGGAAAGCGGGGTGCGGAGGGCAGCAGCCCTGGTGGTGCTGCTCCCGGCCGCGGCGCTGGCCGTGCTCATGGTGGGGCTTGTTCCCGGCCGCATAGCTCTGTACGGTGGTGTGGTGTTGTACGGTCTGACGGGCAAGCTGGTGGTGGATCCCTTGCTGGTGGCAGAGGTGGCCGCTGCCACGCCCCGGGAAGCGTATGCCAGCGCCTTCGGGATACTCAACCTGGCCTCCACGGTGCCCACCTTCCTCGCCCCTGCGGTAACAGGATGGTTGGCTGACCTCACCGGTCACTTCGGGGGGGCCTTCATCGTAGCCGCCGTGCTGCTCGGCATCGGTACCATCACCGCCGCGGTCCTGGCGGGGTCCGGTGCGCCCCGCCCTGGCAAGAGCAGGTCGAGGCGGAAGTGAGCGCTGCGCTGGCGGGTTGCTGCCCTGCTGAAGCAGCGGCCGTCACTACAGGGGGCGAATCTCATGACTGAGGGTCACAAGTGGTTGCTCCTGGTCTACAAGATCCCGCCCGAACCTTCACGGTACCGGGTGGCCGTTTGGCGGCGCTTGAAGGGAGCAGGGGCCGTCTACCTGCAGAACTCGGTCTGCGTCCTCCCGGATTCTGAGGCCAACCGTGACCTGTTCGGGGCCGTGGCCAGGGAGATCGAGGCCGCAGGCGGCGAAAGCTTGATGTTCCTGGCTGAAGCCTCAGATCCCGCGGAGCAGGAGAGGGTGGTCGCGCGGTTCAACAGCGAGCGCGATGCGGAATACGGGGAGTTCCTCGAGCAGTGCGCGGCGTTTCTGGAGGAAATACGTCGGGAAACCGAACGCCGGAACTTCACGTTTGGGGAACTGGAGGAAAACGACGAGAACCTCGAGAGACTGCGCGGTTGGCTGGGAAAGATTGAGGGGCGGGACTTCTTCGGTGCGGCGAGAGCACAAGAAGCCCGGGCGCGCCTGGGGGAGTGCCGGGAGGCCCTGGAGGCTTTTGCGGCGAGGATCTATGCGGCCAGCGAGGGGCAGGAGGTTGCGGGAGGCCGGGCGCCCGGGTAAGGCCGAACCGGCAGGTGACGAGCAGGCTCCGGGGTTGCTCCGGAGCCTGCTCCAATCTCACGGTGTCGCTTAACCTTCGGTCTCCATGGCACGCAGTTCCTTCTCTACCTGGGCGGCTTCGGCCCTGAGTTCCTCCAGGTAGCGGCGCAGCCGCTCCACCCGCTCCTCGCGACTGAGGAAGCGCCGGTGGAAGTGGCCACCCCCACAGCACGTGTGCCAGGCGTGCCCGTGGTGGCGCGTGGCGGTTTGGCAACAGGACATTTCATTCACCTCCCTCCCTTGTTCCTTCGTCACTGCCTGCGTGGGGAGCGGGTTTGCCCAAGATGCGGCGATACCGCTCCAGGTAAGATTCCAGGCGCTGTCGCTGCTGGTCCACGTCGGAGGCCCAGGCGTGGAGCAGTTCCCTTCCCGAATCGGTGAGCCGGTAGAGGCGCCGGGCAGGACCGCTTCCTTCCATGTCCCAGGTTGAAGTTGCCAGGCCGTCCTCCTCCATGCGGCGGAGGTTCCGGTACACCGTCCCCGCGTCCGGATAACTGCCGGCACCCATGACTTCACTCAGGCGTTCCATGAGCTCGTAGCCGTGGGCCGGCCTTTCCTCCAGCAACAACAGGAGCCACGCCTCAAGAAATCTCTCGCCCCGTCGGGGACGGCACCCGCACTCCCCGTGTCGGTGATCAGACTGCTCATCGCACAAGGGTATCGCCTCCTCGGCCGTGGGCCATTTATATGCAGGTCACATATACGTGATGACATTATATACCGACCCGGGCGTGGAGTCAACTACGGGCGTATTCCCGGGTGCCGGCCGGTTGCCTGACACGGGCCGCTCGGCTTTCGAGCTTGCGAACGCCTGACGTGTGAGGCGCGAGGAGAGTCCCCTCTTGTGTCGAAGAGAACAAGGGGGGATGCGGTCATGGGGGAAGCCGTACCCGGGCGATGCAGCAACTGTCCGGCGGCGTTGCCGGGCCGGCCCTTCGACTTCGTGGTCACAGGCGGCTACGTGGAACCCCTCGCCAGTTGTTCCCTGTTGCGTAATTACCGGGCGGGCCAGTTCATCCTGCGGGAGGGGGAACCGGCAGACGGACTGTACGTACTGCGCAAAGGGCTGGTCCGCATCTTCCTGCTCGACGAAGAGGGCCGGGAGCACACCATGCGGTTCGCGCATCCCGGCGATGTGATAGGTGGGTGTCAGTTCACCGGCAGGCGCCGGTTCAACTGCTATAGCGTGGTGGCGGTCAGCGACGCTGAGGTATGTCACTTCCCGGTGGCGTCCCACGGTGAACTGCTGGGACGCTGTCCGGAGCTTGCCCGCGCCCTGCTCGATGTGATGGCGGGCCTGCTGGACGAGTCTTACGTGCGCCTGCGGGAGCTGGCCAGCACCAACTGCCGGCAGCGCCTGGCCCGCTTGCTGGTGCGGCTCGCCGAGAGCCATATCGCTGGCGATGAGCAGCACCGCGGTCCGGATGAGCCGGTAACCATCCAGCTCCACCGCCAGCGGATGGCAGACATCCTGGGGGTCACCAAGGAGACGGCAGTCCGGGCCCTGTCGTCCCTGAAGGTAGCTGGCCTGGTAGAAACGCACGGGCGGGCCATCGTGATCAGGGACCTGCCCGCGCTGCGTCGCTTTTGCGGTCTTGGCTGAGATCCCGCCGTTCTGCTCAACGGTACCCGCCGGGGGGTGCCCGTTGATCTTTTGTTGGGACGGTGCAGTCTATGGGTATGATACCGGGGTGGCGGCGCACCGGCAAATTGACATTGATCAATGAGCCCCGTTCTCGTGCGTGCTATCCTTCAGGCAGCGCCACGCCACCCAAACGTATACCACCGGGGCGGGCGGAGTGCCCCGGGACGGCCCCTTGCCGGTTTCTCGCGGTGGCGCGTGTGGCAGGGCAGGAGGTGATGGGATGTCAGGACTCGGCAAGCGGCTCCATTACCTGTTCGCGACCACGCACGGTCTGCTGCTGATGGCCACCGCCTGGGACGCCCTGCTGGTGGCTGTGCTCTCCACGCTTTCCGGACCCCTCCTTGAACTGGGGATCGCGGCTGCCCTTCCCTTTCGGTTGGTGGAGGGAGAGGCGGTGGGGCGCAAGATCATGCTCTACCACTCCCTGGCCATGCCCTTCGTGGCAGCCATCACCTACCTGATCCTGGATCTGGTGCCCACCAGTCCCTGGCACGTGCGTACCGTGCGCACCGCCGCCACGGTCGGGTACATGGTGAGCAGCCTGGCCGGGCTGGCCTTTGCTTACCTGGTCCGCAGCTGGATCCTGCACGGTCTCTTCGTCGCCGGCCTCGTTCTCATGTTTTATGCCGGGGTGGTGCTGGCCCACGGGCTTTGGCCGCCCCGTCACCCGAACCCCCATCCCGCCTATGCCCGGTGGGGCAGGATTTCCCTGGAGCGGGTGGCCTTCTTCACGGTGACCGTGCTCACCCTCGGTTCAGCCGCCCTGGGTGCGGGCGCGGGGGCCTACTTCGGTAACGGATTCGAGGCATTCCTGGCTGAGGATGCCATCCGGGCACCGCACCACACGGTGGCCCAGCTGGCCGTCATCGGGCACCTGCACATCATGCTGGCTCTGATTGCGGTGGCCATCATGCTCCTGGTGGGACGCTACCTGGACTTCAAGGGTCCCCTGCACCGTGTGGCCATGCCCATAGCCATCGCGGGCAGCACCATCATGGCGCTGGCGTGCTGGTCGGTGATGGTGTGGGAAGCAGCGCACAAGGCCATCTACGTCGGTGCGGCCCTGGTACTGCCGGCCGCCCTCCTTCTGGTGATATACGGATGGTGGGAGGCTGCGCGCGGGGCGGCCCCCGGCCGGCGGCTGGCGGCCGTGGCGGGTGATCCCCTGTACTTTGGCATGCTGTTTCAACAGGTGTTTGTCAACTTCGTGGTGACGTTCCCCGGGATGTCCGTGGCCTTCAACCTGGACGATTACTTCCGGGTTATCCCCGCTGAGTACGAGCGCCGCTTCCTGAGCGGTCACTGGCACGTGCTGGCCGCACTCTGCGCTACGATCATGATCTTTCTGGTGGCGGACTACCTGGGGCAGCAGGGATGGATCCGCCGTGCCCTGGGATGGGGCGTACTGGTGGGTGGCGACCTCGCCTTCACCTTCGCCGTGGTGTACATGTTCGGGCCGCCCGGGGTCGACGTGACGTGGACGTGGTGGTTCATCGACGCGGGCCTGGGGACGTTCCTGGTGGTGTTGGCCATTTTCCTGGGGTGGCGCCTGGTGGACCTCCTCCGGGTCCGGGGCGACTGGTCGCGCCACCTGGCGCTGGCTGCGGCTTCCGCGCGGGGGATTAGCGAGCCGCGGTCGGCGGTTGCCGGGTCGGAATCTGCGGGGTGGCAGGCATGAACGGGGGCAATACCGTGGTGGCGGTCCCGACCGGCGCGGGCGCGGGGAGGGTGCGGCGGGCAAGCCGGGCGGTGGCCATGGTGGAAGCTACCAAGCTCCGCTCGGTAGTGCTCCTCACCTTCGTGGGATTGGCAGCGGGAATCTACGTGCTGTTCACCGTGGTACCCCCGGGTGAGCGCTCACGGGCATCGTCGCGTCTGTTGCTGAGCACGCTGGCGGTGCTCGCAGGGAGCATGGGGACAAATGCCATCACCGGTTACATCGATCGCCGCATGGACGCCACCATGGCACGCACGCGGCACCGTCCCATCCCTTCGGGGCGCCTGGCACCCGGAGAGAGCTTGGGGCTGGGCGTGGGACTGGTCGCAGCAGCTACTATGCTGACCGTCCTGACCGGGCATCTCTGGAGCACCATCTGGCTGTTATTCGGGGTGGCCGACGTGGCCCTGGTTTACAACGGCTGGTCCAAGCCCAGGACCGCGTGGAACGTCATCCTGGGGTCCCCGGGGGGAGGGGCGCCGGTCATGGTGGTGACGGCTGGCGTAACCGGCCAGGCGGCTAGCCCGGCAGCACTGTTGCTGGCGGCCCTGGTGGTGGCGTGGACGCCCATCCACGTGTGGAGCCTGGCCATCCGGTACGTCGATGATTACCGGCGGGCAGGGGTGCCCATGCTGCCCGTGGCCATAGGGGTGGAAAAGGCCTCCCGCTGTGTGGGTTGGACCGCCGTGGGCCTGTGTGCGCTGGCATCGGCCCTGCCCGCCGTGGTCCGACTGGGTGCGGTCGGCACCCTGCTGCTGGCAGCCATGCAGCTTCCGGTGCTCGCCATGAGTGTAGCGGTTATGCTGCGGCCCACCCCGGAACGGGCGTGGCTGCTCTTCAAGCTGAGTAGTCCGTACCTGGCTGGCCTCTTCCTGCTCGTGGCCATCCGCCCTGTAATTTGATTACGCCGGCGGACCAGCTGACCACGCCCGCTGCCACGGGGATCTGCTCATTGGTGCGGGCCAGGCGTGCACCTGGCCCGGGCGTGAAGGAATGAGCAGGCGTGGTGCATAACACCTGTTTTGCGGCCTTGGCCGCAACGAGACCGCCTGCGGGGCAGGCGAGGGTGGGGGGATGCAAGCTGGACCGTGGTGAGGCGGCCCTGAGCGGAGAGGGGAGGGCCAAGGAGATCCTGCGACAGGAGGTTGACAGGCTGGCACCGGCCCTGGAGGATCTTTCCCGGTTCATCCATTCTCATCCCGAAGAGGGCCTTCGGGAGGTCCGGGCCAAAGAGCGCCTGGTGGAATTGTTGGCTCGAGAGGGCTTCGCGGTGGGCCCGGGGCCGGAGGAGCTGCCCACCTCCTTTGTTGCCCGGTACTGTGTGCCACCGGGTAACCCGCAGGTGGCGTTCCTGGCGGAATACGACGCCCTGCCCGGGTTGGGCCACGCGTGCGGGCACAATCTGATTGCCGCGGTAGCCGTGGGTGCGGCCACTGCGGTCCGGCGGGTGATGGAGCGGTTCGGAACCGCGGGAACAGTGCTGGTGTTTGGTACCCCGGCTGAGGAAGGAGCAGTTGACGATGCCGGGGGGAAGGTGTATTTCGTCGAAAGCGGGTTTTTCCGGGGGGTCGATGCTGCCCTGATGGCTCACCCCTCCTCGCGCAACGCACTGGGTGAATCATCGACGGGTCGGGTGGCGCTGGAGATTACTTTCCACGGGAAGGCCGCGCACGCTGCCGGTTCGCCCCACGAAGGGATCAATGCCCTCGATGCTGCCATCCTGACCTTCAATGCCTGGAATGCCCTGCGCCAGCACCTGAAGGAGGAGGCCCGCATCCACGGCATCATCGCCGAAGGGGGAAGGGCGCCCAACATCATTCCCGACCGGGCCCGCATCCGCATGTACGTGCGCGCCCGCGATCCCGCCTACCTGGAAGAGGTGGAGCGGCGGGTCAGGGAGTGTGCGCAGGGCGCGGCCCAGGCCACTGGTGCCCGGGTGGAGTTCCGCTACACGGCACGTACGTACCAGAGTGTGCTGCCCAACCGGACACTGGCCCGGCTGTACGCGGAGAACCTGGCCGCCCTGGGGATTTCGCTGGAACCGCCGGAACCGAGAGGCGGGGGTGGCTCCACGGATGCGGGGAACGTGAGCCGGGTGGTGCCTCTCATCCATCCTTACTTCGCCATCTGCGCGCCGGGGATCCCCGGACACAGTCCCGAGTTTGCCGCAGCCGCTGCCAGCAAAGAGGCCCACCGGGCCATGCTCAACACGGCCAAGGCACTGGCCATGACCGCCTGGGATCTCTTCTCCAGGCCCGGGTTGCTCCGAGACGCCTGGGCGGAACTGGGAGGTAAGAACGGGAAGGCAGTCCATTGGAGCACCTGACCGTCAGAGGCCGGAACCCCGGGCGGAGCAGACCGCCCGGCGCGGGTGGTTCAGGAGGGGCTCCGTGATATAATGGACCTGCCATGGATTTGCAGGAGTGGGCCCGCCGCGTAGAGGACAATGTGGCGAAGGTCATGGTGGGCAAGCGGGAGGCCATCCGCCGGATCATCATCGCCCTGTTATGCCGGGGGCACGTCCTGATCGAGGACGTACCGGGGCTGGGCAAGACCACCCTGGTGCGGGCACTGGCACGATCCCTGGGGTGCGAATTCCGGCGCATCCAGTTCACCCCTGACCTCCTGCCCGCGGACATCACAGGGACCACCGTGTTCGACCAGGCCCGGCGGGAGTTTGTGTTCCGCCCCGGGCCGTTGATGGGGCAGATCATCCTGGCCGACGAGATCAACCGGGCTTCGCCCAAGACCCAGTCCAGCCTGCTGGAGGCGATGGAGGAGCGCCAGGTGACGGTGGACGGGGTGAGCCACCGCCTTCCGGAGCCGTTCATGGTGCTGGCCACCCAAAATCCCATCGAATACGAGGGTACTTTCCCGTTGCCGGAAGCCCAGCTTGACAGGTTCATTCTGCGCATCCGCCTGGGATATCCCAGTCAGTCCGAGGAGGTGGCCATCCTCGAGCGGCTGGCCGGGTGCCATCCCCTGGACGAACTGGAACCCGTCACCTCCGCGGCTGAGGTCCTGACCGCAGCGGGCCAACTGGCCGCCGTCTACGTGGATGATTCCATCAAGGATTACATAGCCCGGCTGGCCCGGCGCAGCCGGGAGCTGCCCGAGGTCTACCTGGGGGTGAGCCCGCGGGCTTCCCTGGCCCTGTTCCGTACTGCCCGGGCCCTGGCGGCCATATCGGGGCGGGGTTACGTTCTGCCCGATGATGTGAAGGAAATGGCGCCCTCGGTGCTGGCCCACCGTCTCATCTTGCGTCCGGAAGCACGACTTGACGGTACCGTACCGGAAGATGTGGTGAGCCGGTTACTGACGCAGGTTCCCGTCCCCCTACCCCACAGGGGGTGATCGCACGCCGGTACTGGTGGACCGGAGGGCCATTTATTTGTTGGCGTTGGGTATCGGCCTGGCCGTTTTCGTGGGTGGACGGCCATTTGCCGTGCTGGCCAACGCCTTCGTGCTGCTCCTCGGGGTGATGTGGCTCTGGGTGCGGTTGTCGCTGGGTAACCTGAGCGTCTACCTGGAGCCGGAGCGGCCGGTACTCACCACCTGCGACCGGACCGTCCTGCGGTTGCGCCTCAATAACGAAGGATTCCTCCCCATTCCCCGGGTTGAAATACGGGGCGTGCCCGGTTGCCGTCCTCGCCTGGAGGACCGCTTGCAGGGGCGCGTGCCCGCACTGGGGACCTCCAGCGCGGCTTTGGGGCCCCTGATCCTGCCGCGGGGGACGTACCGCCTGGGGCCGCTCCACGTCAGCGTGCGCGACCCGCTGGGGCTGTGGCAGGCAGAGACCACGGCAACGGGAGATCGCGTCACCGTGTACCCGCGCGTGTTGCCCGTGGAGGCGCCCCCCGTGGCGCCGGGGAGGTCATTCGGGCGCATTCGCACCAGGCGTCCCAGTCAGGAGGACTTCGCCAACCTGGTGGAGGTGCGGGCCTTTCGGCCGGGTGACAATCCGCGCCTGATCGACTGGAAGGCCACCGCCCGCAGGGGGTCCTGGCAGGTGCGGGTGCTGGAAGAGGGTGCGGTACCGGAAGTGTGGATCTTCCTGGATCCCGCCGGGGAGCCGGCGGTGGAACTGGCGGCATCCCTGGCCAGGTGGTTGCTATTGCACGGTTCCGTGGTGGGTATGGTGGGCCAGGGAGATCCTCCCGTGGAGGTGGGGCCGGGCAGGGGAGAGGGCAAGTGGCGCGAGGTCATGCAGGCCCTGCTGCGGGTGCAGGGGACCGGGATGCCCCTGGGTGAGGTGTTGGGGGCGCGGTTGGCCTCTCTCCCCAGGGGGTGCACCGTGATGGCCCTCACCCCCGAACTCGACGGCGTCCTGTTCGACCGTCTGTTGCGTGCTCGCCATCAGGGCATGGGCGCCTGCCTGGTGCTGGTGTTACCCCGGGATCCTGTATGGCGGCAGGCGGCCTACCTGCAGGAACACGGCGTCGGCGTGCTGGTGGCCCGGGTGGTGGGGGATCCCCCCCGCTGGCGGCTTTCCCCTTCGGGTGTGGCGGAGGCGGGCGGGCATCCCGCCGGCGGGGAGGCTCGGTCGGCTGCCGCTGGCGGGGAGGTGGGCCCGTGAACCTCCTGTTGCTGGTCGGGCTGGGGTATGCTGCCCTGGTGGCACTGACGCGGTGCCTGCTGCTGGCCATGGGTCACGGGCATTCCTGGCCCGTCCTGCTGGGAGTGGCCCTGGGGCAGTGTCTGCTGGCAGCCGGGCTGGCCTTCCGAACGCGGCATACCGCGGTCTTCTTGGGTATCCTGGCGGCAATGGTGGCCACCCTGGGTGTCCATGCAGGTGTACGGCGGGTAGTGGCCGGGGCGGGCTCCTGGGTTCGAAGTGCAGTGGCCGCCCTTACGGAGTGGATGCAGGGCATACCTCCCGTCCTCACCCCGGATCTGGTGTGGGCGGGGGCGATACTGCCTCCCTTGCTGGTGGCGGTGGTCGTGCTGGCGTTCTGCGCGCGTCGTCGTGACCCCTTCTGGCCTCTGGCCACCGGGGCGCTGATCCCGGTGCTGGGATGGTTCTCCTTTTTCGACCGCGGCCTCGATTACCTCTGCGTATACATCGTGCTGGCGATGGGCTGGCTGGCTGCCTGGCGCAACCTCACGCCCGCGCGTAGCGGGCCGGGGTTGAGTGAGCGTCTGACGGGCGTGCGGGCAGCGGCCTGGGCAGTGCTGGTGACCTCGCTTGTTCTGGTAGCGGCCCGGGGATTACCTTCTTACCCGGTGGTGTCCCCGGGTCGGCTGGCGGAGAGGTTGCTGGAAGCTGTCCCCGGCCTGGGCAGGCTGCGAGGGACGTCTGCCGCTGGGCCGGTAGGATTTAACCCCAACGCGCGCCATCTCGGGGGTGCGGTCTCGTCCGGGACGGGAGTGGCCCTGCATGTACTAATCTCGCGGGCGCAAGTACAACCTGGGTCGGCGCGGGTTCCACTACCGCGGCGCCTATATCTGCGGGGTACGGTGGAAAGCCTGTACGCAGGGAAGGGCTGGCGGGACAGTGCGGAGAGGTTCGCTATGCCCCGGGACTCCAATTCGACCGACTGGATGAGGCGTTTGGGAGAGGTGCCGTCTGCGTTCTGGCTCGATGTGGAACTGGAGGTCCGGCGGCACCTTCCTTATCTTTACCTCTTTGCGCCCTGGATCCCCGTGCAGGTCGGCTCGGAAACGTTCGCCACTGCGGACATGGAACTGACCTCTTCTCGGCCGAAGGGGAGCTACACCGTACGCGCCCGGGTGCCGCTGCATAGTGCTGCCGAGCTGAATCGCCCCGGGCAGGAAGACAGTCCCCGATGGGGTATGTACCTGCAACTCCCTCCCTCTGTCCCCAGCGAAGTCGCAGAGCTGGCACGGCGGGTTACGGCGGGTGCGGATACTGCTTTTGAGAAGGCAAAGGCCATCGAGTACTATCTCCGTGTCACCTACCCTTATGACACCGAAGTGCCCCGTCCGGCCCGGGGAGAGGATTTTGTGGCCGACTTTCTGTTTGATCTCAAGCGTGGTTATTGCGTCCATCACTCTACCGCTATGGCGGTGATGCTGCGCACCCTGGGGGTTCCCACCCGGTGGGTGCAGGGGTTCGTCATCGATCTGGACACGGGCAGGTGGATAGAAGTGCCCAGTTCTTCCGCCCACGCCTGGGTGGAAGTTTACATCCCCGATTGCGGGTGGGTGACGTTCGATCCCACTCCCCGCTATCCGGTCCCCGAGCGCGAATACGTCCCCGCCCCGGTCATAACCGTCCCCGAAAGAGACACGCCCGACCGTCCCTGGTCCCGCCCGGGTGCATTCCCCGGGCGGTGGGGGCTTGAGGAAGAACCGGGGCAGCCGCCCGTTACCTCGCCTGCCTCCGGAGGATCGGGGGTGCCCTGGCTGAAGGCGGTTGCGGCCGTGGTGCTTCTGGGTGCAGCCGCTCCGGGCGGGCGTCTCGCTTACCGCCTGGCCTGGCTGTGGCGTCAGCACCGGCCCCTGGCGGGCGAATCACCGCGCGCGTTCGTACTGCGCCAGTACCGGCTGATGGAGTACTATCTGGCCCTGGCTGGGGTGGTCAGGCAGTCCTGGCAGACTCCCCGGGAATTCCTGCGGGAATTTGCCCCTCGTCTGGAGGGGGAGGTGCGCGCTGCCCTGAGCCACCTCACGGCTGCCGTGGAGGAGGCCGCCTACGGCCCGCGGCCGCAACCCGCTGCCGCAGACCACGCCGACCTGGTATGGGAGGTGCGGGTGGTGGGGGCCTGGGTGCGCCGGAAGTTGGGTCCGTGGCAGTGGTTGCGCTGGTTGACATTTGTCTCCTCTCATCCGCGGTCATGACCGTCGTCTGCCCATGGTTCTCGCCCACGGTTTCCGGGGCTTGGGAGCTATTCCTCGGCCGGGGCGCGGGCGAAACCGGGGTGGCGGTGCCCATCCCCCGCGGGTCCGTGATACCGGCCATTTCTGCAACCGGCGCTGCCGCCTGGTCCTGACCACCACATATATAGTTGCCAGGAACGGCAATGCCCACAGCCACGTTCTCAAGCGCGAAGGCGGCGACACGGCCTCGGCTGCGACCACGGGAATGATCACCGGGGGGATATCCGGGCAGCGTACCTCCGCTTGGCCGACCCGCTGACCGGCGGCCAGGGGCGCCCGCAGCCCGGGCTCCCAGCTGGTCGCGACCTGTGGTTTCGGAGCAGCGCTTTCCCACCGGGCAAGGGGTACAACCACGTCCCGGCCTGCCGCTCCCACCAGCGTCCTGCCCGAGGGCAGGGTCAGCGTCCCCAGGGTTTCCCCTGCTCGCACGATGGTGACGGGACGGTAGTTAGCGAACGCGTAATCGAAGAGGGTGCGGACGTCGTCCCAGAATCCCCTCCCCGCTTTGAGGAGGACCACCACCACTTCCATACCGTCCTTCCGGGCGGAGGCCGCCACGCAGTGACCGGCCGCCTGGGTGTAGCCGGTCTTCACCCCCGTGGCCACGTACCCGGAATCGCCCCCGTTTTGCCACAACAGTCGGTTCTCGGTGTACAGCTTCCTGGTCGTTTCCCTGGCCGGCCACGGCATCTCCCACTGCCTGGTCCCCACCACTTCTCGGAAAGCAGGGTTCTTCATGGCGTGCGCGCTTATCAGGGCCAGGTCGCGGGCAGTGGTGTAGTGGCCGGGTGCGTCCAGCCCGTGCGGATTGGCGAAGCACGTGCGGGTGGCTCCCAGGGCGTGGGCCCGTTCGTTCATGAGCCGGGCAAACTCCTTTTCTGACCCGGCCAGGTGCTCCGCGATGGCGATGGCGGCGTCGTTTGCCGATCGCAGCATAAGGGCGTACAGCAGGTCGCGCAGGGTCTGCCTCTCTCCCTCGTCGAGGTACACCCGGCTCCCCTCGACCCGGCTGGCGTGGCGGCTGATCGTTACCACGTCTTGCAGGTTCCCCTGCTCCATGGCCACAAGGGCGGTCATGATCTTGGTGGTGCTGGCCGGGCGGAGCGGGAGGTCCGGGTTGCGCGTGTAAAGAATGCGAAATGACGCGGCGTCCATGACACATACGGCTTCTGCGTCCACGGCCGGCCAGCCCTGGGCCCGCACCACCGGGGTGGTGGCCGCGGCAACAGTCACGATGCCGGCCACCATAACTGCACAGGCCAGCAAACTGCCGATGCCCGCTCCCCGCCCGGTTTCCTTCAGCCTGACGACCGCCTGCACGCCCAGAGGTTCGCAACGCTCTGGTCGCTTCGGGTTCGCTCTTCCTGCCAACACGCCCCTGTACAGCTTCACCCGGATCCTGGTCGGTCTGCCTCGGTAGTGAATAGTCGCCCGTGATACTGCCGCATCGGTGCCATGATACTGCGGGAGTACCTCGCCGGCAAGATGGGCATTCGGGGCAGGTTGAGAGGAGCCCCGGCCTATCCCGGCGAAATGATGTCTCAGTTCTGGGAGGCGGGAGGGAACCACCGGTGAGCCCGGTCACAGCCACTAAGAGTCGAGTCCAGTCAGTGAGCAAAGCCCTCAGAGTGCTGGAAGTGCTGGCGGACTGTCCTCGTGGCGAGATGGGCATCTCGGAGGTAGCGCGGGTGCTGGGGTGGCACCGAACCACCGCATATCGTTTCATGCAGACGCTGGTGGAGGAAGGTTACGTGCAGTACCTGCCGGCCGGGGAACGTTACCGCCTTACCTTCAAACTGGTGGGACTGGCCAACCGCATGGTGAACCGGCTCGACATCCGGCAGGTGGCGCGCCCCCACCTGGTGCTTTTGGTGCAAAGGTGGCAGATCAACGCCCATCTGGCAGTGCTAGAGGACGGAGAAGTTGTGTTCATCGACCGCCTGGAATGCAGCAAGCCGTTGCGCACCCACTTCCACATCGGCCGCAGGGCACCGGCCCACGCCACCGCGGTGGGCAAGGTCCTGCTGGCCGATCTGGAGGGGGAGGCATTGCTGGAGATCATCCGCAAGCGGGGATTGCGGCGGTTTACCCCGCTCACCGTGTGCGAAGAGGAAGCGTTGTTACGGGAACTGGACGAGGTGCGGGTGCTGGGTTACGCGGTGGACCGCGGCGAGCACAACCATGACGTAGCCTGCGTAGCCGCCCCTGTCCGGGACATGACGGGGCGCGCGGTGGCCGGTATCAGCCTTTCCGGCTCGGTTTCCGAGATCCTCGGGCAGGACATAGCGGCCATGGGGCAGTCGGTGCGGGAGGCCGCCAAGCAGATATCTGCCGACCTGGGCTGGCAAGGATCCTGACGGTACCAGCGTAACTGCCGGGCCCCCTTGCTTGCCGGTGGGGCCAGAGGGGAGTTGTTTGCCCGTGCCGCCCGTATGGGCAGGCCGGGCTGTTCCGTTTTGTTAGTTGAGATGTTGTTTGCCCAAGAAGGATTCTTCGCCCCGGTGTAGAATAGTACGTGCGGTAAACGCACTCCCTGTGCGCATACCGCCCCGGCACCTTCAGGTCAGCAGGAATCATTCTGAGGGCGCCTGCGCGGTGGGCGGGATAGCAGGTTCTTGGAGGCGAGACGGTTGGCTGGGAGATCACCGGAAGTGAGGATCATACAGGGCAACGAGGCCTGTGTGGAGGGCGCGATCGTCGCGGGTTGCCGGTTTTTTGCCGGATATCCCATCACGCCTGCGTCTGAGATTGCCGAACTCATGTCCAGGCGGCTGCCCCAGGTAGGGGGCGTTTTTATGCAAATGGAGGACGAGCTGGCGAGTGTCTGCGCGGTCATAGGCGCTTCCTGGGGCGGGGTGAAGGCGTGCACCGCCTCATCGGGACCCGGCATCAGCCTGATGCAGGAGGGAGTGGGCTATGCGGCCGAAACCGAAACCCCCTGCGTCATCATCAACGTCATGCGGGGCGGGCCGGCCACGGGGCAACCCACCCTTCCCTCCCAGCAGGACATCATGCAGGCCAGGTTCGGGAGCCACGGTGACTACGAGATCATAGCCGTGGCTCCTTCTTCTGCACAGGAGGCTTTCGACCTCACGGTCAAGGCGTTCAACCTGGCGGAGATCTACCGGGTGCCGGTATACGTGCTGTCGGACGAGATAGTGGGGCACACCCGGGAGAAGGTGCTGCTCGACCCGGGGGTAGAGGTGATCCCCCGCAAGCGCCCGCCCAGAGAGGGGTACCTGCCGTACCGGCCGGGGCCGGATGGGCTGCTTCCGGGCATGCCCGCCTTCAACGAGGGCTACCGGCTGCTGGTCGACGGGCAACTCCACGACGAAACCGGCAACCGGGTGGGCCACGACCCGGAGGCCAGCGCCCGCCTGGTGCGGCGCCTGTGTGAGAAGATAACGTCCCGCGTGGACGAGCTCACTGACGTGGAGGAACTTTTCCTGGAAGATGCCCAGGCGGTGGTGGTCTGTTACGGCAGTTCTGCCCGGCCGGCCCTGGAGGCCGTGTACGCCGCCAGGGAGCAGGGTATACCGGCGGGGATATTCCGTCTGCGCGTCCTGTTCCCGTTCCCGGCCAGGCGGCTGGCCGCCCTGGCCCGGCGTGTGCGGGCTTTGCTGGTGCCAGAGATGAACGTGGGGAAGCTGGTGCTCGAGGTGGAGCGGGTGGCGGGGGGTGCTCAGGTGGTGAGCCTGCCCAAGCTGGGAGGAGCCCTGCACACTCCGGAGGAGATACTGGACGCCATCACCTCCGTCCTCAAGGAAGGTGGTCGATGATGCACCCGTTGGGAGAGAAGTACCTGCGCAAGCATACCCTGCCCACCATCTTCTGCCCCGGCTGCGGTGACGGCACGGTGCTGTCTGCTTTCCTGCGGGCCGTGGACGAGCTGGACATCGGTGAGCAGCTCGCCCTGGTGGGCGGGATCGGGTGCTCTGGTTGGATTCCCGTGTACGTGAACGCAGACACCCTGCACGTCCTGCACGGAAGGGCCATCCCCTTTGCCACCGGACTGAAAGTGACCAGGCCGGAGCGGAAGGTGGTGGTTTTCACCGGCGACGGTGACTGCCTGGCCATCGGGGGAAACCATTTTATCCACGCGTGCCGGCGCAACATCGGTATGACGGTGGTGATGCTGAATAACGCCATTTACGGCATGACTGGAGGACAGGTGGCTCCCACCTCGCCTTATCAGGCCCGCACCCAGACTTCGCCCTACGGGAACCCGGAGATGCCATTCGATGCGTGCCGGCTGGCCATCGCGTCCGGTGCCACCTACGTGGCTCGCTGGACCTCCGGTCATCCGCGCCAGCTGACACGGGCCTTCAAGGAGGCCATCCTGCATCCCGGCTTTGCCTTTATCGAGGTGCTCACCCAGTGCCCCACCCAGACCGGCCGCTACATGAAGGGGGGGCTGGACGCGCCTGCCTTGCTGAAAGACATCCGGGCCGGGGTAGTGGGGAAAGAAAGGGCCGCTTCGATGTCGCCCGAAGAACTGGCCGGCAAAGTGCAGATCGGCACCCTGCACCGCGAGGTCCGGCTGGAGTTCACCGAGGCTCTGCGCCAGCTGACGGAAGGTGATGGCAAATGAAGATCCCCTGCATCGATGAGACCTGGTGCAAGGGTTGCGGGCTTTGCATCTCCGAGTGTCCGCGTCAGGTCCTGGGGTGGTCGGGGAAGCGCAACCGCAAGGGCTACAACCTGCCCGCGGCCCTTGAGCCTCAAAAGTGTAACGCTTGCCGGTTGTGCGAACTGATCTGCCCCGACCTGGCCATCTACGTGGAGGAGGAAGAGCAGTGCGCAAAGAGGTGAGGATCGCCGGTTTCGGCGGGCAGGGGGTGATCCTGGCCGGCATCGTGGTTGCTCACGCCGCTGGCGTCTACGAGGGCAAGGAGGTAGCCCAGACCCAGTCGTACGGTCCCGAGGCCCGCGGGGGAGCGGCCCGCTGCGACGTGGTGATTTCCGATGAGCGCATCCTGTACCCCAAGGTCAGGAAGCCCCACTCCTTGCTGTGCATGTCCCAGCCGGCTCTCGACCGTTACGGGAGCGAATGCGACGAGCAGTGCCTGCTGGTCCTGGACTCCACCCTGGTGGAGAACTGGCCCCGGGGTGGGCGGGTGGCGCTGGTGCCCGCGACTTCCATTGCCGAAGGCGAACTCGGCAACCGCATGGCCGCCAACATGGTCATGCTGGGCGCGCTGGCCCGGGCGGGGGGCGTGGTTACCCTGGACTCCTTGCGCCGGGCGGTGGGCGATGTGGTTTCTCCTCGCTTCCGGGAACTGAACCTGCGGGCGCTGGAAGCCGGGTACGAAAGGGTGAGGACGGAGCCGTGAACCTGCTGGAGTATCAGGGCAAGCGTATCCTGGCCGCCCGGGGGATCAACGTTCCCCGCGGGCAGGTGGCCCGCACGGCTGAGGAAGCTGAAAATGCCGCGGCCGAACTGGGTGTGCCCGTGGTGGTCAAGGCCCAGGTGAGGAGCGGCAAACGGGGGAAGGCGGGGGGAGTCCTTCCGGCCGATACCCCGGCCAGGGCCCGGGAGGCGGCCGAGCGCATTTTGGGCATGGAAATCGGCGGTCACCGGGTGGAGGCCGTACTGGTGGAGGAGAAGCTCTCCATCGCCCGGGAGCTTTACGCGGGTATCACCGTCAGCCCGCGGGATCGGGCGGCGGTGCTCATGTTCACATGCCAGGGGGGCATGGACGTGGAGGAGGTGGCCGCCCGCTCGCCGCAGGCGATCGTTTCCCTGCCCGTGGACGGGGTCAGGCCCGTGTGGCGCCACCAGATCCTAGAATTGGTCAAGCGGGCAGGGCTGGAAGGAGAAGCGCTGGGCCAGGTAACGGGTACCCTGGGGCAGCTGGTGCGTACCTTCCTGGAGCTGGATGCCACCACGGCGGAGATCAACCCCCTGGTGGTCACCGCGGACGGCCGGGTGGTGGCGGCAGACGCCAAGCTGGTGATCGACGATGCCGCCCTCTTCCGGCACCCGGAACTGGGTAAGGAGGCCGCCCCGGTGGGGGATCCCCTGGAGGCCATGGCCAGGCAGGCCCGTCTGGCCTACGTGCGTCTTCCCGGGGGTAACGTGGGGGTCATCGCGGGAGGGGCGGGTCTTGCCCTGGCCACCATGGACACCGTGTTTGCCCTGGGAGGCAGGCCGGCCAACTTCCTCGACGTAGGGGGAGGGGTGTCCCAGGAGGGCATGGCTACCGCCCTGAGGGTGGTGGCCCGCACCCCCGGCGTGGAGGGGATCGTCATTAACGTCTTCGGCGGCATCAACAACTGCGAGATCATGGCCCGGGGTATCGCCCAGGTGCTGGACGAGGACGGGATTTCCGTGCCCCTGGTAGTCAAGATGCGCGGGCACTCGCAGGAGGAAGGATGGGCCATCCTGGCCCGGAGGGGCGTGGAGGTGGTCAAGTACGGTACCACGGGCGAGGCCGTGGCCCGGCTCCTTGAACTGATGAACAAGAACGGGGAGAGGACGTAAGCGAGATGGCCATTCTGGTGAACCAGGACACCCACGTGATCATCCAGGGCATCACCGGCACGCAAGGAAGCTACCACGCCGCTCGCATGCTGGAGTACAACGTCAAGCTGGTGGGCGGAGTGGTTCCCGGGCGGGGAGGTCGCCAGGTGGAGGGGGTGCCCGTGTTCGACACGGTGGCTGAGGCATGCGCGGCCGCCAGGGTGGATGCCTCCCTGGTGCTGGTACCGCCCCCCTTCGTGCTGGAGGCGGCTGCCGAGGCCATCGAATGCGGTATTCCCCTCGTGGTCGTGATCACCGAACACGTTCCCGTGCTCGATTCCATGCGGCTGGTCGCGCTGGCCCGCCAGCGCGGGGTGCGGGTCGTTGGGCCCAACACCATAGGCGTCATCAGCCCGGGCAAGAGCAAGGTGGGCATCATGCCGGGGTACATTTACAGCCCCGGCCCGGTAGGGATCGTGTCCCGGAGCGGAACCCTGACCCACGAGGTGGCCTCCAACCTCACCTTCCGGGGCATCGGGCAATCGACCTGCGTGGGGATAGGGGGAGACCCCATCGTGGGTACCACCTTCGTGGAGGTGCTGGAACTGTTCCGGCACGATCCCGAGACGGAAGCAGTGGTGCTGATAGGGGAAATAGGGGGAGGTGCGGAGGAAGAAGCAGCCGAGTACCTGCGGGCGGGATATCCCAAGCCGGTGCTGGCTTTCATCGCCGGCCAGACTGCCCCTCCCGAGAAGCGCATGGGCCATGCCGGCGCCATCGTGCAGGGAAGCAGCGGTACTGCGGCTGCCAAGATGCAGCGGCTGAAGGAAGCGGGAGTCAGGGTGGCCTCCACCCTGGATGGTATCCTGGACGAAGTGAAGGCCGTGCTGTCGCACGTGGCCTGACAGGAGGGAGAAGATGCGCAACAAGTGGGTGACCATCGTAAGCATCGTGCTCACCCTCGTGGCCTTGTGGGCTCTGAACTGGTCGACGCCCGGACTTGAGGCCAAGGGACGCATTCCCCTGGTGGTGTTCCTGTGGTCGGTTGCCCTGTGGATACTGCGGCCCATCCCGGAGTACCTCACGGCCATACTGGGTGCGGCGGTCATGATCTTCCTCAAGGTGCCCGGCAAGGAAGTGCTGGGCGGCTTTGCCGACCCCGTGTGGTGGATGGTGACCTTCGCCTGCATCCTGGGTGCAGCCATCGCCACCACCGGCCTGGGACGGCGGATTGCCTACACCATCATGGATAAGCTGGGCACCAGCCCCCTGCGGCTTCTGTACGGGACCACCATGACGAACAACGTGCTGGCTCCCTTCACCCCTTCCAACACGGCCCGCGGCGCCATCCTCTACGGGGTGACGGAAGGCATCTGCGAAGCCCTGGGCCTGAAGGCAGGGGAGAAGAAGGGCGACCATACCCTGACCCTGGCTAACCTCTATATCAACACCACCAACACCAACATGTTCCTCACCGCCATGGGCGGAAACGCTCTGTTCGTGTCGCTCCTGGACAAGATGACCGGGCACCGCGTGGTGTGGAGCGACTGGTTCATCGCCGCTTTCGTACCCATGCTCCCGGTAGTGCTCATCCTCCCCTATATCGTCTACCGCCTGTTCCCGCCCCAGGAGAGCGAATGGGTGCGGGGCCGGGAGTTCGTGCGCGAGCAGGTATCCCGCCTGGGTGCTCCCAGCCGGGCGGAGAAGGCCACTCTGGTCATCATGCTGGTGACCCTGGCTCTGTGGGCAACCGAGCTCCTCCATAAGGTGCCTTCCACCACCGTGTCCTTCTTCATGGCCATCATGCTCCTGTTCCCCGGAATAGGCGCGGTGAGCTGGAAAGACGTGGAGAAGCACATGCCGTGGCCCATGCTCATATGGTTGGGATTCGCCATGGGCATGGCCGGCGTGGTGAACTCCACCGGCGGCTTCAAGTGGCTGGTAGGCCGCTTCTTCGCCTCCTCACCCTGGGTGCAGTCCCTGGAATTCGCCCCGTTCATGCTGGTGGTGATCCTGGCCATCATCTTCATTCACCCGCTGTTCTCTGGCATGAACGCCATGGGCATGATCATGATCCCGGTGGTGGTGCAGCTGGCCACCGCCCGTGGGTTCGATCCCTTTGTGGCCGGATTCCTGGCCACGCTGGCCGTGACCACGGCCGCCTTCTTCCTGCCCTTCAACAGCGCTCCCAACCTCATCTTCTATGGGTCGGGGCGCTTTGAGGTGACAGACCTGCTCAAGGGGGCCATACCCCTGGCGCTGCTGATCGCAGCGGCCCTGGTGGGTGCCCTCTACCTGTGGTGGCCGCTGATCGGCCTGCTCTGATCCCAGGATAAATGGTCGCCGGAGGTGATGGCCGTGAAGAGTCCCGTGGTGGTGCCCGTCCGGCAGGATATCCCCGCTGACAGGGTGGACGACCTCGAGCGAACGCTGGTGGAAGGGCTTGAGCGAGCGGGGGTCTGGCGCCGCATCCGTCCCGGGCTGCGGGTGGCCATCACCTCCGGGTCCCGGGGATTCTCTTACAACGTGACCGTCCTGCGTACTGTGGTGGCGGAGCTTAAATCCCGGGGTGCGGAGCCCTTCATATTTCCCGCCATGGGCAGCCACGGGGGGAGCACCGCCGAAGGGCAGGAGCGGGTGCTCCGGGACCTGGGCATCACGCCCGAGTCGGTGGGTGCACCCATCCGGTCCTGCATGGAAGTGGTTCAGCTGGGGACGACCGCGAGCGGGATGCCTGTTTTCTGTGACCGGCTGGCCTACGAGGCGGATGCTATCGTGCTGTTCAACCGGGTGAAACCCCACACCGCCTTCCGGGGACCGGTAGAGAGCGGCCTGGTAAAGATGGCGGTGGTGGGTATGGGCAAGCGCCACGGGGCGGAAGCGGCTCACCGGGCGGGTTTGAGTTCACAGGTATTGCTGGAAGGCTTCCAGCTGGTGAGGGAGAAAGCGCGTCTCTTGTGCGGGATTGCCACGGTGGAGAACTTCCGGGAGGAGGCGGCGGAACTGCAGGTCCTCCTCCCGGAGGAGATTCCCGAGCGCGAGCCCCTCTTGCTCCAGAAGGCCTGGCACTATTTGCCCCGCCTGCCTTTCGACCAGCTGGACGTCCTGGTGGTGGACCGCATGGGCAAGGACATCAGCGGTACGGGGATGGACGTCAACGTCATCGGCATCCACCGGCGCATAGGCGGAACCGGCTTGCCCGACATCCGCACCATAGTGGTGCTCGATCTGACGCCTGCCACCCACGGAAATGCCCTGGGGGTGGGATTTGCCGACCTGGTCCCGCGGCGGCTGGTGGACAAGATCGACTTTGGGGTCACTTACGCCAACGTCATCACCACCGGTTTTTACGGCAGCGGCAAAGTCCCGGTAACCCTGCCGACGGCCAGGGAGGCGGTGGAGGTAGCGCTGAGGCCATTCGAGCCTGACGCCGTTCGCCTGGTGCGCATCCGGGACACCAAACACCTGGATACCCTCTGGGTATCGCAGGCGTTGCTGCCGGAGGTGGAGGCCAATCCCCACCTGCACGTCGTGGGCGATCCCCAGCCGCTGGACATAGAGGAGTGACGTAGTTTTGAAAGAGATCGTCAAGCGTGAGTTGCTGGACATCGTGGGTGAAGATCGGTTCTTCGATGACGATCTCGACCGTTTCACCTACTCGTACGACGGCTCGTTCTTGCCTCTCGTGCCTCCTCATCTGCCCGAAGCCGTGGTGCAGCCCCGGTCTGCAGAAGAGGTGGCTGCCGTCCTGCGTGTTTGCCATGCGCACGGTGTACCCGTGGTCCCCCGGGGGGCGGGCAGCGGACGTACCGGGGGCTCGGTTCCGGTCGCGGGGGGCGTGGTCCTTTCTCTCCAGCGCATGAACCGCATCCTGGACCTGGACGAAGGGAACATGATGGCCCTGGTCGAGCCCGGGGTGGTGACGTTCGATTTCTGCCAGGCCATGGAAAGGAAGGGGTTTTTCTACCCTCCCGACCCGGCGTCCTGGAAGTTCTGCACCCTGGGGGGAAACGTGGCGGAGAACGCCGGTGGGGCCCGGGCTGTCAAGTACGGGGTGACCCGCGATTACGTCATGGGACTTCAGGTGGTGCTGGCGGACGGGCGGGTGATCGAGACCGGAGGAAAGGCGGTGAAGAACGTCACCGGGTACGACCTCACCCGCCTCTTCGTGGGCTCGGAAGGGACGCTGGGGGTCATCACCCGTATCCTGCTCCGGTTGTTGCCCCTCCCCCCGGCCAAGAAGACCCTGCTCCTTTGCTTTGGGTCGGTCGATGCCGCGTCCACGGCGGTAGTGCGCATGATCCAGGCTGGGGTGATTCCAGCGGCTGCCGAACTGATGGACAGGGTAAGCATAGATGCGGTGGCCCGGGCGCATCCGGTACACGTCCCGGCGGGCACCGAGGCGGCCGTGCTGGTTGACATCGACGGGGAGCCCGAAGTCCTGGTGCCTCAGGCCCGGCGGGTGGTGGCTGTAGCGCGCGAGGCAGGGGCGATCGAGATCAGGGAGGCCGCTGATGACGCCGAGGCGGATGCCCTGTGGCTCCTGCGCCGCGCCATGGGGCCGGCAGTGGCAGCGATGGCTCCCAACAAGATAGGCGAGGACATCGCCGTACCCCGCACCGTCGTCCCCGAGATGATCCGGAGACTGCAGGATATCGGGAGGCGTTACGGGTTTACCATCGCCATTTTCGGGCATGCGGGGGACGGCAACCTCCATCCCTCCATCCTCACCGACCTGAGCCAGGAGGGCAACCAGGAGAAAGCAGATGCCGCCGTCGCGGAGGTTTTCCGCGCGGCGCTGGAGCTGGGCGGCACCCTTTCCGGGGAGCACGGCATCGGCATCACCAAGCTGCCCTTCATCACCGACGCCCTCGGCGAGGCGCAGGTAGACGTGTTGAAATCCATAAAGAGAGCCCTGGATCCCAAGGGCATCCTCAATCCTGGCAAGATCTTTTCTGGGGGCGCCGAGCGTTGACCGCAGTCGATGAACTGGCACAAATCGTGGGACAGTGCGACCGTTGCGGTGCCTGTCAGGCAGTGTGTCCTCTCTTCGAGTGCTTGGGGAAAGAGGCCACGGTCGCCAGAGGCAAGCTGGCCATCCTGCGTGCTTTCCTGGCGGGCGGTCTGGGGGCCGATCCCGTGCCCGTGTCGCGGGCTCTTGACCTGTGCCTGTTGTGCCACGCCTGTGCTGCCAACTGCCCCAGCAAGGTGAAGGCCCCGCGCGCTGTCCTCCTGGGTCGAGCCGCGTTGGCACGGTCGGTGACGCCTCCCCGCCTGGTGCGGGCGGTGGACGCGGCCCTGGCCCGCCCGGGGGTGCTGGCCCTGGCCGGCCTGCTGATGCGGGCCTACCACAACGCGCGGGTGTACCGGCTACTGAAGGGCACGGGAGTCCTGGGACTGGTCAGGGCCCTGGTAGGGGAGGCCATGGACTTTCTGCCTCCGCCGGGGGGGGTACCTGAGTCGAGGTCATCCGCTGTGGCAGCGGGCTCGTCGGGGGCGGCGGGCCGGAGGATGGCAGCCGGGGGCACCGCCCGGGGCAAAGTCCACTACTTCGCGGGTTGCATGATGAAAACGTTGTACCCGCACGTGAGCCGGGCCACCATCTCTCTGCTGGAAGCGGCCGGCTACCAGGTGGAAGTACCACCGGCGAGATGCTGCGGGCTGCCCTTGCTGGCGCACGGGCAGCTTGAGGAGGCACGGCGGCTGGCTTCCCAGAACGTGGCCATTTTCCGCGACGCTGAAATGGTGGTGACCGACTGCGCCAGTTGCGGGGCGAGCCTCAAAGATTACGGCTGGTTGCTTGGATCTGACCCCGTCTGGCGAGTACAGGCCGGGGAGTTCGCCGGCAAGGTGCGGGACGTCTCGGAGTTCCTGCTCGGGGTGAGAACAGGGGAGGCGGCCCCTGCCGCCGGGCGGGGATGCCAGGTGGACGGTCGCTGGTCTCAACTGAGAGTTACGTATCACGACCCCTGCCACCTCGTGCGGGGCCAGAAAATCAAGGCCCCTCCCCGTGAACTGGTGCGCGCGACGGGAGTGCAGTTTGTGGAGATGGCAGGGGCGGATACCTGCTGCGGTGGTGGCGGCAGCTTCCACCTGGTTCATCGCGATGTGTCCCAGCGTATCCTGGAGCGCAAGATCAGGGCGGCCGAGGAGACGGGTGCCCAGTTGCTCCTGACTGCCTGTCCCGGCTGTCTCATGCAGTTACAGTACGGGGTGCACCGGGCAGGGATCTCGCTGCGGGTGATGCACCTGGTCGAGTTCTTGCTTGCAGTGGAGCCCAGCTTGATTGGGGCGGGGCCTGGTTAAGTAGATGGCTTAAGTAGAGATTGCTCGTGAGCATGTCCCCAACGGGGCGACGCACCCCTCCTTACCCCGGCGTTGTCCCACCCCCTTGACCTCTCCCGCACGAATGCCATAAGCATGGGATGAGGCCCCAGGGCCTGGAAGGTGGGGAGGACGGTGCGGGGGTGGAGGAGGGGTTTGCTATTATTGCCTCTCGTTGTTCTGGTGGCCAGCAGCTGGCTGGTCATGCGGGCCGGTCGCCTGGCCGAAGAGGCTAGAGCACTTCCTGCCGGCGCCCGGCCTGCGAGTGATCGGTGTACGCTGGAGGCCGAGCGAAGGGTTCTGGTGTTGGAGTGCGAGGCTGCTGGTCTGCTCGCGCTGGACGGAGGGGCCGAGCAGCGTTGGGCATCCGGCCTGGGACCGCTCCCGCGGGCGGTGGGCAGGTTGCTTTCCTCGCCGGGACTGTCCGGATACGACCGGGTGGTAGTGGTAGTTTGGGGCATGGAGCCAGGACCTCTGCACATCACCGTGGGGAAAGCGGATTTGGTGGCCTGGCGACAGGGGGCGCTCACCCTGGAAGAGTTCTTCAGCCGGTGGCAGCTGGAATGGAGCGGGAAGCCACCCGAGTGAGCAGTCGTGCGAGTCCGGGCAGGAATTTTCACTGCCGCTGTAGAATGGCTGGGTTATTAAAAGCAAGGTGCAAATAGGACGGTGGTGGGATCCCTGGGTTCCCGGGTGGCGCCTCGGACGGGCGGCCGGTGGCGTGCGGGCTGACGGCGGGAGGTGTGCGGGATGCTGGACGTGCTCATCAAGAATGCACGGGTGGTGGATGGTTCGGGTAATCCCTGGTTCTGGGGCGAGGTAGGGCTGCAGGCGGGCAGGGTGGCGGTGGTTTCCCGCCGGGCCCTGGAGCTGCCGGCGGGGCGCGTCATCGACGCCGGGGGCATGGTACTGTGTCCCGGCTTCATCGATCTGCACAGCCACTCCGACTACACCATCTGGGTACATAATCGGGCCGAGAGCGCGCTGCGCATGGGTGTGACCACGGAAGCGGTCGGGCAGTGTGGCAGCACCGTGCACACCTTCTGTGGGGAAGAAGTGCGGGGCCGCATCCGCCTGGCCATGGCCCAGTCCGCCACGGTGGCACCGGCTGAGGTCGAGGTGGAGTGGCAGAGCCTCTCCGAATGGCGGGCGGCGCTCGCGTCCCGGGGAACGGGCATAAACCTGGCTCCTTTCATCGGTCACGGGACTGTGCGGGAGTCGGTGCTGGGCGTGGAGGGCAAGGGTGGCGAGCGAACCCACCCCACCCCGGAGGAAATGGACGCGATGAAGGCCCTGGTCCGCCGGGGGATGGAGGAGGGTGCATTCGGGATTTCCACGGGGCTGCGGTACGCGCCGGGGCGGAATGCGTTCACTGAAGAGGTGGTGGCCCTGGCGGCGGTGGCGGCTGAATACGGAGGGGTGCACACCTCCCACATCCGCAGTGAGGAAGAGTATCTGGTTTCAGCGGTCAAGGAACTGATAGTCGTTAGCCGGGAAGCGCGCATCCCGGCGTGCGTGTCCCACCACAAGGCCGCGCTGCCTGAAAACTGGGGCAAGGTTTTCGAGACGATCCGGCTGCTGGCCCGGGCGCGGGACGAGGGTGCCGAGGTGATCTGTGACGTATACCCCTGGACGCTGGCCCGGCAGGCGAACCTGGGGATATGGTTCGCGGGACACGTCCTCTCCTCCGAGGCGAGTGCGGTCGAGCGCGAGGGGCTGCTGGCGAGCGTCAGGGACGACGCCCGCTGGGAAGAAGTGAAGCGTAGGGCCAGGACGGGGTTCGAGAGGGAGGTGGAGCTGAACCGTGAGCGGCGCCGGGTTCTGGCGCAAAAGGGTGTGATGGTGCCCGACATCTGGGATCCGGAGACCTTCGATTACATAGTGTGGTCTCCTTCCCATCCGGAACTTGAGGGCCAGAACTTCCGGGGAGTGGCGGCGGCACTGGGGGAAGGGGATTACTGGGATGCGGTGCGCCGGGTGTACCTTGATGACGAAGGGTTCACCCAGGTGGCGGCCGGAGGGATGGCGGAGGAAGACGTGCTGCACGTGCTGAAGTGGCCGTGGTCTGCCGTCTCCACGGACGGGTTCGTGCTTGACGTCCCTCCCGACCTGGGCCGGCCCGACTGCGGGGTCCATCCCCGTCAGTACGGCACCTATCCCAGGGTCCTGGGCCACTACGTGCGGGAACGCGGTGTTCTCAGGCTGGAGGAGGCCATCCGCAAGATGACGTCCCTGCCCGCCCAATTCCTGGGGTTGCGGGATCGGGGACTGGTGCGGGAGGGCATGTGGGCTGACCTGGTGATATTCGACCCGGACGCTGTGGCCTGCACCGCCACCCACCGCGAACCGGCGCGGAACCCGGTGGGCATTGCGTACGTGTTCGTGAACGGGCAGGTAGTGATGGATGGCGGCCGGCACACGGGTGTGCTGGCGGGGCGGGTGCTGTCCCGGTGATGCCGGTGGCCGCGGGCACGCCGGTGCCGGAGGCGTGGTTGATCGGGCTAACTGATCTGGTGAAGTGGAGGTGTTGGGGATGGGCAAGGCGGTAGCTGTACTGGGCGGGGGTCATGGCGGGCACTGCATGGCAGCTGATCTGGCGCTGGCGGGTTACCAGGTGAACTTTTACGAGGTGCCAGAGTTTGCCGCCCGCGTGGAGAAGGTGCTGAAGTCGGGTGAGATCAAGCTCACGGGGATCGGGCGGCAGGGCGTGGCCAGGCTGAACACAGCTACCACCGACATGGGGGAGGCCCTTGCGGGAGTAGACCTGATCAATATCGTGGTACCCGCATATGCCCACGGGCGCTTCTTCCGGGAGATGTTGCCTTACCTGCGGGACGGGCAAACGGTGGTGTTGTGGGCGGCAGATTTCGGTTCGCTGGAACTGTGGCATTTCTTGCGCCAGAACGCTCCCGGCTTGCGGGTGCGCATAGTGGAGGCCAATACGTTGCCATACGGGACGCGCATGGTGGAGCCGGGATGGGTCGATCTACCCCTGATGGCGACGCTGGTTACGGCGGCCGCCCTGCCGGCGGTGGAGAACGAGGAGGTGCTCCCGGCGTTACGGCAGTGCTTCCCGGTGGTGCGGCCAGCCGACGATGTGCTGTCGTGCGCGTTCAGCAATCCCAACCCCATCGTGCATCCCCCCGGGTCGCTCCTCAACGTGGGTCGCATCCAGTTCAGTGGTGGAGACTTTTACATGTACCGGGAAGGTATAACGGAGGCCGTGGCGCGTGTGATCCGCCGGGTGTTCGCCGAGGTGAAGGCGGTGGCGCAAGCCTACGGCACATCGGTGATAGAGTATGAGGAACGCGATTTCAATACCACGGGCAGCATCATGGCGGTCGCATTCCAGGCGCCGTTCGATACTCTGGGGGTAATCGCCAGGATCAAGGGACCCAGTTCCATATACGACCGGTACATCACGGAGGACCTGCCGCAGGGTCTGGTTCCTATTGCGCAACTGGGGCGGAAGGCGGGCGTTGCCACGCCGGTGACCGACGCTATCGTTTCCCTGGGGGCAGCCGTGTGCGGGCGGGATTTCTGGTCGGAGGGTAGGACTCTGGCTAAGCTGGGCGTAGAGGGCCTGTCGGTGGAGGAGATCAGGCGGCTCGTCAGACAGGGCCTGTGACAATCGGGTGGCACGACGGTTGCCCTGAAAGGGAGGGGTAGGGGCAGGGGTAGGGGAAGCCCGGTCTGGCCTTGGTGGTCCATGAGGCTGGGCTGCCGCCCCTGCCCTCCCTATTCCACTTCGCAAATCCATACCAGGCCGGACCACAACCCCTGCCGGTTCACTCGAGCCTGGCGGTCAGTTCGGCGGCCGTTATGCCGGTAAGGCCAAGCCGCTCAATTGTTCGGCCCTGAGACCACATGTCACATCCCAGGAGGGCCGAAACCAGGGTCACCACTGAATCTATTACGGGAGTGGGAACGCCGGCAACCTTTGCCAGAGAAGAGTACAATACCAAACCCATCGGCACGTCCTCGGTGAGATAACGTTCCGAAAGGCTCTTCGGACCCTTCATCTTGCGGCCTGCCTCAATTCCTTCGTAGCCGAACTGGTCCACAAAAACCCGCCCGACTTCTTCCGGCAATTCACAGTGAGGAGGTCCAAGTCCGAATGCCTCTCGCACCCGAACCCTCTCCTGATCGAGCGCACGCATGACCTTCCACACGGAGGGCGTCATCGCCTCACGGTAAAGCCAGAACTCGCCCCCGGAGAACTCGATCCTGCTTGCACTGAGGAGAGTCGGCACCGGATGCACGCACGGGTTGGTGTTATTGAGGGCGACGTCCAGGATGTTCCTGGCCGGTGCTATCTCCGGGTAGAGCTGCTTGAGCACCGCAGCCGCGGCTTCCGTACGTCGTGCAGGGTACGCGGCGAACGGGTTGAAGATGGCGCGGATGTGCACCGCGACCTCATTTTCCCCGCTCATCCTGCACCCGTACGGGAGCGTAGAGGTCTCCCCCAGCGTTATATCTTTCCTTACTCCCATCTCCTCGAGCACTCTGCCAAAGACGTACGAGCCAAACCCACCCGGGATCAAGAAGACGTACTGGCCGTCTTCCAGGTGCGGTCCGCACATTCTCGCTATGGATTCCTGGGCGAACGCGGGTACAATCACGAGCACTACTTCGGCTCCCGAAATCGCTTCCTCTGGATCGTGAGTTGCCACCCGCAGCTTGGCCAGTCCTTGTCTGCTCACTCCGCTGATCTTGATTTCCCCTGTCTCCCGGATCTTTTTAAAGGACTCCGCGAACTGGGGGACTTGAAAGAGCCTTACTTCGTGCCCCGCCAAAGCCATGTCAGCCGCAGCCGCTACTCCGCCGTGCCCTGCACCCAAAACCGCAACCTTCATGCTGACTAACACCTCCTCGTTAGCGCTGTTCTCCTGAACAGAACACCGTTGCGTGGCGCGTGCCCTATTTCGCCGGCGGCCCGCAAAAATCCTCCTGCGTCACCACCTGGCCGCATCTCGAAGAAGGAATCTCCTTTAATGCCGCCTAATATTAAAAGGGGACGCGGTTCCTCCTGATGGAACGCCATCCTTGGTGGAACGCTAGGCCGATGGCCAACTCTCGCGCGGTTGGTATCCTGGCGCTTTTGAGCGGGTTCTCAGCCCCGGAGGGTGGCGTCCCGCCTGTCGGTTAACCAGCGCCGAGCGGAGGTGAACCAATGCCGACGAACAGCACGCTGGAGCAGGCGGTGGTACTTTTATCCGGCAACGAAGCCATCGCCCGGGGCGCTTACGAGGCTGGGGTGGCAGTGGCAGCTGGTTACCCCGGTACCCCCAGCACCGAAATCATCGAAGCACTGGTGAGGTACCCAGACATATGGGTCCAGTGGTCCCCAAACGAGAAGGTGGCCCTGGAGGTGGTCATAGGGGCGTCCTTCGCGGGCGCTCGCACCCTGGTGGCGATGAAGCACGTCGGGCTGAACGTGGCCGCCGACCCCTTCCTGACCTTTTGCTATATGTCCACAAACGGCGGCACCGTCATCGTGTCTGCGGATGACCCGGGCATGCACTCGTCGCAAAACGAACAGGACAACCGCCAGTACGGTCGTATGGCCCGTACTCCGGTGCTGGTGCCTTCCGACAGCCAGGAGGCAAAGAGCTTTACGGAAGCTGCTTTCGACATTTCCGAGCGGTTTGCCACCCCTGTCATCCTGCGCAGCACCACCCGCCTGTCCCATGGCCGCAGCCCGGTCAAACTGGGGGTGAGGAAGGAAGCGGCACGCCGTCTGGCGTTTGAACGCAACCCGGAGCGGTTTGTCACGCTGCCCGCTCACGCCCGCAGTTGGCACCCGCGCGTGGAAGAGCGGCTCGACGCTCTCCGCCAGTTCGCGGAGGACTGCCCCTTCAACAGGCTGGAGTGGGGCAGCAAGGAAATCGGATTCGTCACCGGCGGAGTCGCGTATCAGTACGTGAAGGAGGCGTTCCCGGAAGCCTCGGTGCTGAAGCTGGGCCTTGCCTACCCCATACCCCGGGAGCTGATCCGCAGATTTGCCTCTGAGGTGAGGTACCTGTTCGTGGTGGAGGAAGGCGACCCATTCTGGGAGGAACTCATCCTGGCCCAGGGGGTTAAGGTCGCCGGGCAGGGAGTTGCCGGGCCGTGCGTGTTCCCGCGGGTGGGCGAACTTTCGGTGGAGATCGTGCGCAGTGCGGTGAAAGAGTTCCTGGGCGCCGGTAGCGCTTCTGCCTCAGCGGGCGACCGGCAGGCTCGGGCAGGAAAAGGCGCGGCCGAAACGGTTTCGCTGCCGGCGCGGCCTCCCGTGCTCTGCCCGGGGTGCCCGCACCGGGGCGTCTTTTACGTCCTGGCCAAGCACCACCTCATCGCCACCGGCGACATAGGTTGCTATACCCTGGGGGCAGCTCCTCCCTTCAACAACATCGATACCTGCACCTGCATGGGATCATCTATAGGGCACGCTCTCGGACTGGAAAAGGCACTCGGACGGGAATTCTCGCGCAGGGCGGTGGCGGTGATCGGGGACTCCACGTTCGTCCACTCCGGCATCGCTCCCCTCATCGACGTGGTCTACAACCGGGGTACCGTCACCGTGATCATCCTGGACAACGGTACCACCGCCATGACGGGACATCAGGGGCACCCCGCTTCCGGCTGGGATGCCCGCCGGCAGCCGGCCCCGCGCATCGACCTGGAAGCCCTGTGCCGTGCGTGCGGGGTGAACGACGTCCAGGTGGTTGACTCCTACGACCTCAAGGCGGTAGAGAGGGCGATCAAGGCGGCGGTGGCCCGCGAGGAACCGTCGGTGGTCATCGCCCGGCGCCCGTGCGTCCTGCTTCCGGGTATGCGCAAGCCGCCCATCCGGTTCCTCCCCGAAAAGTGCATTGACTGCGGGGCGTGCTTCCGCTTAGGCTGCCCTGCACTGGAGAAAAACGGCAGGCGGCCCCGGCTCAACGAGGTGCTGTGCACGGGTTGCCTCATGTGCGTACAGCTCTGCAAACCGGGGGCCCTGATAGCTCAGGAGGCTTGAACCATGGTGGAAGTGACATCCCGCAGCCGGCCGGAACGCATAGACAACGTCGTCATCGCCAGCGTCGGTGGCCAGGGCGGCATTCTGGCCACCCGTATCCTTGCCTCCCTGTTCCTCAACCAGGGCTGGGAGGTCAAGACCTCGGAAGTACACGGCATGGCCCAGCGAGGAGGTAGCGTGGAAACTCATGTGCGCCGCGGCCAGAGGGTGCATTCGCCCCTCGTCCCGCGGGGGGAAGCGGATCTCCTCCTGGCCCTCGAGCAGTTGGAGGGCCTGCGCTACCTGCCCTGGCTGCGTCCGGGCGGGCTGTGCGTTTGCAGCACCGAACGCATCGCCCCCGTGAGCGTGACCCTGGGGAACCAGGCGTATCCGGGCGAGATCAGGGAGACCCTGGGGCAAACGGTGGGTACCCTTGTATGGGTGGATGCCCTGGGGATCGCCCGGGAGGCGGGGAACGTACGTGCCGCAAATGTTGCGCTCCTGGGTGCTCTGTCCCCGTTCATCGACGCGTCCGAGCAGGAGTGGCAGGAAGCCATTTGGGCCGACCTTCCTGAGCGTGTGCGTGCGGTGAACCTGGCTGCCTTCCGGATGGCCAGGGAACTCACCACCGCCGAGATGGGGAGGGGAAAGGCATGAGGGGCCTGGACGCCTTCTTTGCCCCGCGCACGGTGGCGGTGGTGGGGGCATCGCGCGACCCGACGAAAATAGGGCACCTGGTGTTGCAGTACCTTTTGGAGAGCGAGGCCCGGGTTTTTCCCGTGAACCCTTCCGCCAGCGAGATACTCGGGCAGCCGTGCTACCCCGACCTGGCCTCCATCCCCGCAGAGGTGGACCTGGCGGTGCTGGCGGTGCCTGCCCCGGCCACGGTAACCATGGTCCGGGAGTGCGTGAAAAAGGGCGTCAGGGCGATAATCGCCCAGGCGTCGGGGTTCGGTGAAACTGGAGAGGAAGGCAGGCGGCTGGAACGCGAGATCAAGGAAATACTCGCCGCCGCGCCCGGCGGGCGGCGCCCCCGCCTTCTGGGGCCCAATACCCTGGGAGTGTACGTCCCCGCACGGAGGCTGGACACCACGTTTACGGTGCGGGAACGCAGCCCCCGGCCGGGCCCCGGCGACATAGCATTCATATCTCAGAGCGGTGCCACCGCCGTGTGCATCATGGAAGCCGCCGCATCCATGGGGGTGGGCCTCTCCGCGTTCGTGGGTATCGGGAACAAGCTGGACGTGGACGAGAACGAGCTGCTCGATTACTTCGCCGCCGACCCCTCCACGCGCGCTATCGCCATGTATCTGGAGAGCTTCAGCGATGGGCGTGGCTTCCTCGAGAGGTGCCGCCGTATCACCCCCCGCAAGCCGGTGGTGGTCCTCAAAGCCGGCCGGTCGGCATCGGGGGCAAAAGCCGCTGCCTTGCACACCGGGTCACTGGCCGGCTCCGATCGCGTGGTAGAGGGAGCGCTCCGCCAGGTAGGAGCCTGCCGCGCCTACGATGAGGAAGAGCTCGTGGACCTGGCCCGGGCCCTGGGCCACGGCCGCCCCCTGGCTGGCAAGCGAGTTGCCGTACTCACCACTGCCGGGGGCCTGGGTGTGATCCTCACCGACCTGCTCGAATCCCCGGACCGGGGAGCGGGATTGGAACTGGCCACCATATCTGAGCAGGGCAAGGCCCGCCTGCGGTCCCTGCTCGTCCCCTTCGCCTCCGTGCATAACCCCATCGACCTCACGGCAAACGCGAGCAACGAGCATTATGCCGCCAGCCTGGAGGTACTGGAGGCGGAAGAAGGAGTAGACGCCATCCTGTGCGTGATGCAGTTTCAGAGCCCATACGTGGACGACCGATTGGCTCGGACCATCGTAGACTGGTTCCACTGTGGTCCCAAGCCGATGGTGGTGGTGTCCATCGGGGGTGAACTGTCCCAGCGCGGTTTGCGGCAGGTGGTGGAGGCTCGGGTCCCCGCCTATCCCTCCTTGTGGAGGGCAGCGCGTGCGCTGGCCGCCCTGTACGAGCGGGGTCGCTACCTGGCCCGGTGCGGAATCGAGCTCGTCCGACCCGAAGAGACCGCTGGCCGGGAATACGTGGCGGCTACCACCACACCGGCCACCGGCCCAAACCACGGAGGGTCTGACCATGAGTGACGCCAGGCAGCAAATACGGAGTGGTCATCCCCTGGCCGAGCACCAGGTCAAGGAATTGCTCGCCGGCTACGGGGTCTCGGTACCCGCACGCGTCGTACTGGCTCCCGGCGCCGGAGACCTTATCCCCAGCCTGCCATTCCCCTACCCCGTGGTGGTAAAAGTATCCGACCCAGAAATCCTGCACAAGACGGACCTGGGGGGCGTGCGCCTGGGAATCCGTGATGAGGCGGAACTGGAGCAGGCCCTGACGGAGATGAGGGCCAGGTTCCCAGGGAAGGTCCTCATGGTGGAGGCCCAGGAACCCCCCGGCGTGGAAGCGATCGTGGGTCTGATCCACGACCCCACCTTTGGCCCGTCCGTCATGCTCGGTGTGGGCGGAGTCTTCACCGAACTGTACCAGGACGTAGCATTCCGCGTGGTGCCGATTACGGAGGCCGACGCCCGCGACATGATCTCCCAGCTACGTGCCCGCCGCCTGTTCGAGGGATTTCGCGGCATCAGGGCCAGCCAGGAAGCCCTGGTTTCCGTATTGTGCGCTGTGTCCCGCCTGGCGGAAGAACTGGGATCTTACATCGAGCAAATGGACCTTAATCCCGTGATCGTCCACGCCGACCGTGCGGTGGTCGTGGACGCCAAGCTGCGAGTAGCAGACAAGCGGACTGCTTCTTACGGCGCTTAGGTACGCGACCGCGCGCGTGGCGCGGGGGCGAGAGTTGGCGCAGGCACAAGGGCAGGAGTTGGCGCAGGCACGCCGAACTCATACCGTGGGGCAGCTTTCGCCATGGTCGATGGGAGACGCGTCCTGGAGCGCTGGACAGACGAGCAGGTCTGGGAGATACCGCTGACGCTCGACGAGCAGGAAGAGAACGCCTTCTGCCGGAAGGCTACCCGCGTATTTTACCCTCGCGGGCACGTGATCTTCGCTCCGGGCGACGAAGCGGGACGCGTCTATTTTATCCACACGGGCGTGGTGAAGATTTGCTGGCTGTCGCCCCGCGGCCACGCAGTTACCATGGCTATCCGCTATCCCAGGGAGCTGTTCGGCCTGGCAGAAGCTCTGTGCTGCCTGGACAGGAAGTGTTACGCCCAGGCCCTCGAGAACACCGAATGCTATGTGATTCGGAGGCCCGAGTTCGAGCTGTTGTTGAGAGAAGAGCCAGATCTCTGTTTGAAGGTGGCCCGGGTGCTGGCAGCAAGGCTCAGGCAGGCCCAGCTGAGCATTTGTGATTTCGTGCGCTATCAGGTGCCGGCCCGGCTGGCTCTGCTGTTGCTCCGGCTGGCATACCAGCACGGGACCCCCAGCAAAGAGGGGATAGAACTCCGCTGGAGCTTGACCCATCAGGAGATCGCGTTTATGGTGGGAGCTTCGCGGCAGAGCGTGACCTCTGCCTTTAACGCATTCAAGAAGCACAGGCTGATCCGTGTGGAGCGCGACCGCGTACAGATTCTCAATCCGCAGGCTCTTGCGGAATGGATAACCTGAGCCGCGCTGTTGCAGGCGCGGAGGAAGAGAGCTGCGGCAGGCAAGTCGGGTCGTGCCTCCGCGGCAGCTACTGACGGCTGGGCGACAGATCTTCTGTCGTCCATATGACTATCTGGGGGTCAGGTTCGGGACAGAAAAGGCGGGCCTCCCGTGGTACCGTACCCTCGAGAATCATTTCACAAGGAAAGGGGGGACCGCGGGGCGGGCTGCAAGTTGTTTCGCTCGGACAGCTGATTGATAACCGGGTACACCTCACACCACGGGAGGTGAGCTAAAGGTGCCGGAGCATGAGGATAAGGAAGGAATTCAACAGCGGAGGCGCGTTACAGCGCTGATAGCGGCATTTCTGTTGTTGTTCGGCCTGCACTTCGCTCCGCCTCTAGCAGGCTTGAAGCCCCAGGGGCAAACGGTCCTGGGCGTTTTCCTGTGGTTCATCGTCTGCATGATATTCGACGCACTCCCCAAGGCCGTTATCGGGCTGGGGGCCCCCATGCTGGTGGTGGTACTGGCCAGGTTCAAGATAGCCGATGCATTCTCGGCATTCACGGGTAACGAGTTCTTTCTGGCTGCCGGAGCCTTCGTGTACGCCGCGATCATGATGGGCACCCCACTGGGGAGGCGCATAGCACTGGGGATAACCAACGCCCTGCGTTCCACGCGGGCAACCAGGATTTTGCTGGGCCTGTCGCTGTCGGATGTGGCCATAGGCGGGGTTCTGCCCACGGTCAGCGAAACCGCGCTATTCCTTCCCATAGCCCAGGGTGTGACGTCGCTGATGCGGGGGAAAGAGGATTTGCCGGAAAGCCGGCGGATACGCACTGCCCTGCTGCTCACGATCACTGGCCTGGTGCCTCTCTTCACAGGTCCGCTCATCCTGACCAGTCACTTCCCCAACATCATGCTGGTGGGAAACCTTGCCGATACCCAGCACATCTACCTTTCCTGGGCAGACTGGTTTCTACTCAACCTGCCCCTCTGGGGTTTGCTGCCTATCCTGTACTTCTACGTGGTACGCTACTTCCGGCTCAGCGGTCTGGAAATCCCGGGGGCTGACGTAGAACTACCCAAGATGAAGAAAGAACTGGGGAGGATCACTTGGCCGGAAATTTGGGCTCTTGCCTGCCTGTCATTAGGGCTTTTCCTGTGGATCACCGAAGGTACTCTCCACAGCGTGAAGACGGGTATGGTGGCCTTGATAGTCGTAATGCTGGCATTTCTGCCCTTCGGAAGGCTGAACTTCGACCAGATATCGCGCTACATCATGTGGGATGTCTGGGTCCTCCTGGGCGGGGCAATCTCGCTGGGCGACGTGCTGTACAAGTCGGGGGTAGCGGGGTGGCTGTCTGGGTTCGTCGTAAATCCCCTCAAGGCTGCAGGTGCTCTCCCCCCGCTCGTGGTCCTCGTGATCCTGGTGTTTGGTTTCCACATAGCGAGGGCCGGTATCGTCAGCGCTGTGGCCACGGGAGCAGTGTTCATTCCCCTAACCATCGGCATAGCTAAGCAACTGGGCTTCAGCGTTTTGCCGTTCGCGCTCATCACCATAAACTGCTTGAGCTATGCCTTCTTTCTGCCCATTTCCATCACTGCGTTCCTGATAGCCTGGGGTGCGTCGGGCACGTCCGGATGGGAAGCCATCAAGTTCGGAGTACCCCTCTCCATCATCGCCAACCTGTACGTGATCTTCGTACAGAGTGGTTGGCTGGCCCTTCTCGGCTACCCGCTCCGATGAAGGGGTAGCCAGGAAGGCTGTTTCCGCGCGCGGCCGGAGCGCACGTTCCGTCGTGTGCCCATCCAACTGATAGGAGGGAAGGCAAATGGCTGCTAAGCTGCCCACCAGTCTGGAAGAGGTCCCGGAGGTGATTCTGGAGACAGATCTGCTGATAATCGGCGCGGGCAATGCCGGATGTTTTGCCGCCATCGAGGCCAAGAAGCTTAATCCCAAGCTGAAAGTAACCCTGATCGAGAAGGCGCACATAGATCGCAGCGGTTGTTTGGCCGCCGGGATGGACGCCTTCAATGCCTACATCAAGAAGGGCCGCACCGTTGAAGAGTTCGTCCGCTGGAGCAGAAGCCAGGCGGGAGGGCTGATCAGGGAAGACCTGACCCTGAGCCTGGCAGAGGTGCTGAACCAACCCGTCGAAGAGTGGGAGAGATGGGGGCTCCCCATCGATTACGAGGAAGAAGGGGACGAGTACCATACTCGCGGCAAATGGGACATCACCATCAAGGGATCGGAGATGAAGGTGATCCTGGCCGAGAAGGTGCGGGAACACGGCTGTGAGGTGCTCAACCGGGTGGTGGCCACCAATTACCTGATGGACGGAGACCGGGTGGTGGGTGCCATGGGGTTTGGCGTCAGGGATGGCAAGTTCTACGCCATCAAGGCCAAGGCCACCATCGTTTCTACCGGGGGCGCAGCCGGCATATACAAGCCGTACAACGCCGACGGCATCGACAGCCACCACCAGCTCTGGTACTGCCCCTTCAACGTGGGGACCGGATACGCCATGGGGATCAGGGCCGGGGCCGAGATGACCACCTTCGAGATGCGCTGGTGTGCAACACGCACCAAGGATTACAACGGACCCATCGACACCATATCCGTAGGGTACAAGACCCCCATGATCAATGCCAAGGGGGAAAAGATCCTCGAGGAGCGCTACGCCCACCTGGGGGGAGACGCCGCACCCCGGTTTATCCGGGCCAACCTGCCCATGGAGGAGTGGCTGGCCGGAAGGGGTCCTTGTTACGTCGACACCAGGGGAATGTCCCCCGAGCAGGTGCGGGACATGAAAATCGATTACCTGAACGAAAGGCCCTCCTTCGTGCTCTTCTTGGCCGCGCGGGGTCAGGATGTCAGCAAGGAGCCTATCGAGATATACGGCAGTGATCCCTACATCGTGGGAGGCCATACCGCCAGCGGATACTGGGTGGATATCAAGCGAAGCACCACGTTGCCCGGCCTTTTCGCAGCAGGAGATGTGGCCGGCGGCTGCCCCAACAAGTTCGTGAGCGGGTGTGCTGCCGAAGGCATGCTGGCCGCTCGCGGCGCCCTGGAGTTCATCGAGAAGCGCCCCCACCCCGTCACCATCGACATGACCCAGATTGCCGGAGAGAAGGCCAGGGTATTTGCCCCGGCGATCCGTCAGGTCACCGATGGGGACGGAATCATCCCCAAGGAAATGGAAGAGCGGATGCAGCGCCTGATGGATGAATATGCGGGAGGCGTTCACCAGTTCTTCCGGATGAACCGCGAGGGCCTGGAATATGCCTTGAAACACCTGCGCATTTTGAAAGACCAGACCAGGTACCTCATCGCCCGCGATCTCCACGAACTCATGGAAGCCCATGAGGTGATAGATCGGCTGGACGTGGCCGAGGTCCTGATCCATCACCTGATGTTCCGCGAGGAGACCAGGTGGCCGGGTTGGCAGACCAGAACCGACTTCCCGGAGCGTAACGATGAGAGGTTCGATTGCTTCGTTAACTCCCGGCGTGATCCCGCCACCGGTGAAATACAGGTGTTCACAAGGCCATACGAGCAAATAGTGCCGGGGGACCGGTACCAGCCGTAGTTCGGTGGCCCAGCGTCGCAGAAGGCAAACCACGGGCGTGGGAGGGAACGGAAAATGCCGCCCAGAGTCAATGTGGAAAAGTGCGACGGGTGCAAGGCAGAAAAGGAACCCTTGTGCGAGCAGATATGTCCAGGGGACCTGATGACCCTGAACAGGGAGACCAACAAGGCGTACTGCAGGTCTCCCCGGGATTGCTGGGACTGTATGTCCTGCGTCAAGATATGCCCCCAGGGGGCGCTGGAAACCAGGTTGCCCTATCAATTGGGCTACTACCGTGCCAGGCTCATTCCTCTCATGGGCACCAACAAGATCACCTGGACCTGCGTAGACATTCACGGCCAGGCAGAACGGTTCGTGGTCAAGGTCCGCAACGAGTAACTGCGTGAAGGGGCAAGGGGTTGGGCAGGGTCCGGCCTGGGCGGGAGGATGCTGCCCAACCCTCAGCCATTCTAACAGGACCGCCCCCATGAACCGGCGTGCGGGGCAGGGAGGAAGTCCAAGTGGGTATCGGCATATACGTTTGCCAGTGTAACGGACAAGTGTCTACAATCATCGATACCGCCCGGCTGGCGGATACCATGCGCCGGGCCAGGGGGGTTGCCATATCTGTAGACCACCCCTGCTTATGCAGCCCTTCCGGAGTCGAATTGATCAAGCGCGGCATCAGCGAGGGCAATATAGATAGGATTATCCTGGCCGGTTGCTCCCCGCGCGTGCACGAAGAAACTTTCAAGAGAGCAGTGCAAGAGGCTGGACTGAACCAGCATCTCGTGGAACGCTGCAACATCAGGGAACAGTGCGCGTGGCCCCACGCTGGCGAGCCGGAAGCTGCCGCCCGGAAGGCTCGAGTTTTGCTCGGAATGTCCCTGGCCCGCGTGCGCCTGCTGGAGGCGTTAATGCCGGTAAAGTACCCCTCGGTGAACAGGGCACTGGTGCTGGGGGCGGGGATAGCGGGACTGAGCGCAGCCGCTGACCTGGCAGCAGCCGGGGTCGAGGTGGCCGTGGTCGAGAAGCAGCCTTACGTGGGCGGGCGCGTGGTGGGGTTTCACAAGTATTTCCCCAGGATGTGTCCGCCCCAGTGCGGGGTGGATTTCCTGCTCCAGAAACTTCGGGCCGATCCCAGGGTGACCTTCTACACCCAGGCCGAGCTGGAAGGCATCGCGGGATGCCCGGGAAACTTCCAGGTTGACCTGGTAATACGACCCAGGTTCGTGGCGCCGGAAAGATGCACGGCCTGTGGTGTGTGCGCCGACGTGTGCCCCGTCCAGGTACCCAACCCCTTCGACTTCGGTCGCAGCGCTCGCAAAGCAGTATACCTTCCCCACGCCATGGCATACCCGCGGAGCCACGTGGTTGATAGGGCAAAGTGCCTGCCGGGGTGCGATTCGTGCAGCAAGATCTGCCCGACGGGGGCCATCTGCCTCGAGCAGCAGGAAGATCGGGTGCGGATAAACGTGGGAGCCGTACTGGTCGCTACCGGCTGGGAACCTTTTGAGGCGTCGCTGGTCGAGCAGTATGGATACGGACGTTACCCCGATGTAGTGACCAACGTGGAGTTCGAGAGATTGGCCTCGCCCAACGGGCCCACCGGAGGAAGGATGGTTCGCCTTTCCAGTGGCGAGCCGATCAAGAGTATAGCATTCTTACAATGTGTCGGCAGCCGTGACTCGGAACATCTGCCCTATTGCTCCCAAATCTGCTGCACGGTCACCCTCAAGCAGATCGCATACGTGCGGGAAGCGTGCCCCGATGCCTCAATTTATGTATTCTACATGGACATGCGGGCGGTGGGTGACTACGAGCTCATGTACAGGGACGCCCAGGAGAGGCTGGGTGCTACCTTCATCCGGGGGAATCCCTCCGAAGTGGTGGAGGACCCCAGGTCGAAACAGCTCGTGGTTCGGGCAGAAGACACCCTGTCAGGGCGGCAGGTCCAATTTCTGGCGGACATGGTGGTCCTGGCCACCGGCATGAAACCCGACCCCGGATTGGGCAAGATACTACACGCCCTCGACCTCTCCCCGGAAGGGACCCAGTTTGCCGGCGGTCACGTTCAGTGTTTCCCCTTTGAGCTCCAGCGCACGGGCATTTACGCAGCCGGGTCCTGCCAGGGGCCCATGGATGTGGCCACGGCGGTGAAAAGTGCGGGCGGAGCGGCCATGAAGGCCATGCCGGTATTACGCGGGGAGATCGAGATCCCGCCGGCTGTCCCGGTCATCGACAAGACAAAGTGCGACAAGTGCAAGCGCTGCATGGAGGAATGCCCCTTTGGCGCCTGGTACTGGGACGACACCGGATACCCTGCTCCGGACCTGGCCAAATGTCGCCAGTGCGGGATCTGTCAGGGCGGCTGCCCCATGCGCGCCATCTCCCTCAAGAACTTCACCATCAAGCAGGTGGCCAGCATGATCGAGGCGGTGGACGCCTCATTTCCCGGGAAGGAACAACCTGTTGTTCTGGCGTTCCTGTGTGCTAACGATGCCTATCCCTGCGCCGACCTGGCCGGTCAGAAGGGCTACTCATACCCGCCCAACGTGCTCAGCATCCGGGTACCGTGCGCGGGTTCTGTGAACGTAGCGTGGGTCACCGATGCCCTCACCAGCGGCATAGACGGCGTGATCATATGCGGCTGCAGTGCGGATCAGTGCCATTTCGTGCGCGGCAGCGACCTGGCCAGAACCAGGCTGGAAAACATGAGGGAGACGCTGCAGCGTATGCTGATCGAACCGGAGCGCGTTCGCATGGCGACCCTGGCCATCAACGATCCGGAAGCCTACGTGCGGTTGCTACAAGAATTCGTCACCGACCTCCGGCGCCTGGGCCCGAGCCCCTTTAAGGTGACCTGAGCGTTCGAGTTCGGTACCTGGACTGGGGAGAGAGCAGATGCATATCTCGGCCATCAATGGATGGCAGCAGCTTCTGGACGCAGAGACCTGGCGTCAAGTGCGATCCTGTTACCAGTGCGGAAGATGCACGGGCGGTTGTCCGCTGGCGTTCGCCATGGCTCATACCCCTCGTGTTCTGATCCGTATGCTCCAGCTGGGCCTTGTCGCGGAGGCATTGAACTCCAACACCCTGTGGCTCTGCGCGAGTTGTTACAGTTGCTCGGTAACCTGCCCGCGAGGAATCGACCTCACCGGGTTGATGTACCGTCTGAGGCAGCTGGCTGCGGCCAGAGGTGTGAGGAACGAGAGCGTGTGGTTCTACTGCGAGTTTCTGGCTGACCTGAGTAAACGAGGAATCATCCACGAGTTGGGGTTGATGCTAGCCTACGCGCGCAGGGTCGGTCCAAAATCGCTGCTGCGACACGCCGGCCTGGGGGTACACATGATTTCGGGAAGAAAACTGAGGCTGAGGCCGCGCTGCCTCCTCGACCGGGAAGCCTTTGCCCGCGTGGCTGGCGATATCCTCGGCGGTCAGGGACGGTGCCAATAGCCATGGAGTACCAGTACTTTCCCGGGTGTTCTTTGCACGGGACGGCCAGAGAATACGATCTTTCCCTGAGGGCCGTGGCGGCCTCGCTGGGGCTGGTGTTACACGAATTGGCAGACTGGAATTGCTGCGGGGCAACCGCGGCCCGCTCGCTGAACGAGTCGCTGGCGCTGTTCCTGGCCGCGCGAAATCTGGCTATGGCTGAGCGGGGACCCGGGCCCTTGCTGGTCCCCTGCAACCTGTGCTATAGCAACCTGGCCATTGCTGCCCACTCCCTCGGTCACGAGAGCTTGAGGAAGCGCACCAACGCCGCCCTGGATAACCTTGGGCTCGCGTACTCGGGCAACGCCACGGTGGTCCACCCGCTGCAAGCTCTGATGCGCGATGTAGGGCCGGAACGCATCGCCTCGTGCGTAACGCGTCCTCTGCGTGGTCTCAAGGTGGCCTGTTATTACGGATGCCTCCTCACACGCCCCCGCTACGCCAGTATTCAGCAGTCCAACTTCAATCCGGTGTGGCTGGACAACCTCGTCCTCGCCGTGGGTGGTTCGGCAGTAGCGTTTTCGAGCAAGACCAGGTGCTGCGGAGGCCCCCTGCTGATGACCCATCCCGAGGCCGCAGCCCGCGCGTCAGGAAGGATCCTCGAGGAAGCCCGCGACATGGGTGCCCAGTGCATTGCTGTGACCTGTCCTATGTGCTACATGAGCCTTTCCGCCAGCCAGACAGGTCTCCTCAAGCGCTCACACCGCAAATACCGGATCGCGGTGCTGTATTTCACCCAGCTCCTCGGCCTTGCGTTGGGAATAAGTCCGCGGGAACTCGGCTTGCCGAGCAGGATCATGCCGCTCTGAGCACGCGGGCGGCCAGAGTTCGCCGCGTGGTCACCGGAAAGCCCCGCAGGTGGCGGCAGCTACCTGGTCTGGGTGGGGGGCAGGTTGGGCATCGCGCGGAGACGGGCCACGCGGGCTCGCAGACCCCCCAGATGCATCTCGATGGTGCGGTTATCCTGTGACAGAACCCATATCCGGTAGCGCAGGACAGCGCACTGCCTGCCCAGGACAGCCCTCTCCTTCGCGAGTTGGTTCCGGTCGAGGCTGGCCAATCGTCCCAGGGCAAACGCACACGTCAGTGCGTTTCGCAGGGCCACGGCCTCATCCCACCCTTTCTGCTGGCACAACTCGCGCAATGTGGCTTGGATATATGCAACGGTGTCAGGTTCGTCGAACCGGACCGGGGTCAAGATCAGGCGTGGCACGGTTGTTGAATCTGCTCGGGGCCCTTTGGGTTCCGCACCCGCCAGCTTGCTGTGCTCCCTCACTCCCCACCCCTTCACCCGCCCGGCGGCCAGCGTTTCTGCCAGTGCCTCGAGTTCGTGCTCTTGTTGCTCGAGTTCCTGCTGTTCGTGCTCGAGGTGCAACGCTTGCGCAGCGAGGGCCGCATATTCTACCTGGCCTTCCACGTAATCACGTGCATCGCCGTGCAGGCGAAGTTCGTCCGTATCCAGCAGCCAGGTGGCTCCACGCTCAAGGGCTTGTTTCAGGGCGGCTGGCGTCAGCCCAGTGACCCACTCGGATACCTCAGGGAGCAACTCCACGCAGGCAGGCAATCTGTGGCACCCCACTTTGCAAAATGGCTCCTGGCGCACAAGCCAGGAGCCATCAGTTGCGAAGTCGCAACATACAGCGAGCCCCATCGCTGGTTTGTCTTTTGGGTTAGAATTCGCTCCCGGGTTGGGCTTCTCCTGCCAGGCCAGCTCGAGTGGGGCTCGCCCGCGGAGCCCAGCCTCCGCGACGCTTTCGGCCCCGCCTGAAAACGTGAGCACCGGCTGCTCCACCGGGTTGCGCCCTGGACTTCACGAGTTTCGGGCGACGCCGGATGCAACCGGCGCCGTCCTGCGCCGGACGAGGGCCGGCGCGAGGAGCAGGGCGAGGCCGGCCGCCAGCGTAAGTAGCCCTGCGGTCTGCTCCATTCCCATGATTCCCTGCGCCTCGATCTCCAGCCACCGTTGCAGCAAGACGCCTGCCGGCGAAGGGGACGTTCCGGCAGCGGCCAGGTATCGGCCGAGCAGGGGTTGGCCTGCCATGGCCAGCACCACGGATCCCAGGCCAGCTACGAGCGTGGTGATGCCCAGCCAGGTGGCTGTAGCCCGGGAACGCCTGCACACCAGCCCCACGAGCAGGGCAGTGACTGCTGCGACCACGGCGGCGGCCGGGATCGCCAGCGAAACTGCGCGGACGGCGGGGCGCCATTTCCCCAGCAACTCTTCCACATCTCTGATCTCCGCTATCGATGCCGCCGACCAGCTGTCGGGCGTTCGCGACACCAGCTTGCGGAGGTTCTCCGAGACACGCCGGTCTATCTTGGCAGCACCCAGGAAATCGAGTGCTGCCGCCTTCGGTTCCCGCAAATCAATGGAAACATCGAGGGCGGGTGTACGGCCGTGCAGGTACGAAAGCAGCCCGCCGATTGCGCCATCGAGTTGCTCCTTGACCCACTGTGGGGACACGGCATGGGTGAGGCAGTCCTCCACCAGTCGGGCCACCTCTTGTGGCTGGGCTCCTTTGCCGATCTGGCGGGCGACTTCCTGGGCCACCTGGGTGGCGACGGCTGCCGAGAGCAGCGGGGCCAAGTTGGCTTTTTCCACTGCGGTGGAATGGAAGGAGGGGTTCAGTACGGTCCGGCTGATGACCAGGGCTGCCTGGCCGCACAGGAGAACCACCAGCAGGACCGCGCTCAGCCCGAACAGGGTGAGAACCCTGGCCAGGCGGCGGGGCCGGCCGGGGAGTACCCACATGATGGCCAAAGCCACCAACACCGCCATTACGATGCCACCCAGCACCATCGATCATTCCTCCCTCCCCGGCCCTTGTGATATGCATAGGGCGAACGCGGCCACCACATCGCCTCGATCGCGCTGCCAGCTATCTTCTGCCAGTGTTTTCCCGTCCGCCGGTCCATTATATCACGAATTGCGGTTGAGCGATGGCAAATAGTGGGCTTGGCTATGTGGGGAAGTGGGGTCCGCACGGCGGGCGATGATGCTGAGGGAACCGTACACCTGCATCCCGGGCCGGGCAATGACGGCAACGTGGGGATCGGGGATGATCACGTCCACCTGGGATCCGCGGCTGATGAAGGAGAGCTTCTGTCCGGCGGCCACCTCCTCCCCCGGCTGCACGAAGCAGCGGATCTTGTTCACGAAGCGGTCGGCGATCTCGACCAGCCACAGGTCGCCCTCATTTGCGGTCAGCCGCAGGGTGAGGCGTTCGTTTTCCAGGTGGTGGCGTTTCCCCATGAGGTCGACGGCCCGGCGCAGCCAGGTCAGGCGCAGGTACTCCCACATGTCCACCATGGCCCAGTTGCGAGCGGCCCGGTGGTGGCAGACCTCCGCGATCCGGCCGGCCACGGGGGCGTATACGTAGTGCACGTCCAGTGGTGACATGTAGATGCCTACCATCCACCCGTCCCGGGGAGAATGGGCGGCGCGCGTGATCTCGGGCAGGGCGATGGGCCTGCCCAGTTTGACGGACCACACTGCCCCTTCCCGGATGGGGCGAACGTATACCACCTTCCCGTCCACCGGGGCGAGGATCGCGTGCTGGTCCGGGGGTGGCCGGCGCAGGGGATCGCGGAAAAACCACACCCAGCGCAGGTAAGCGTACAGGCCGGCAACCAGGGCTGCGAGGGGGAGGAGCCACTTCAGGACCATTCTCTCCACGCCTTCCACAGGGTGTAGGGCAATCGCGGCAGGTAGTAGCCGATGAATCCCGCTATCGCCCCCGCGAGGAACGGCGCCCGTTTGCCGTTCCAGGGAGTTGCACCGGCCCATTGCCGGTACCGGGCGTCGAGCGTCAAGTACGTTGCCTCCCGGCCCGTTTCCTGCAACAGCGCCGCTGTCTCGTCCGCCGGGGTGCGGGCGACCCAGTCCTCATCGAAGCCCGTGAGTTCCCGCAGGTGCCGTACGCAGTCGGCGAGGGGCAGTTCCCGGTGGGGGTGGTCAGGAGACCGCAGACGGGCGACCTGGTACCGGAGATGGTTGTACTGGGCCCTCAGGCCATCCTCGTCCGCCCGGTCGGCGGGTGTGTCTCCGGCGGGGAGTACGAGAAGACGGTGCAGGCAGCCCAGGACCTCCGCCAGCCTGCCCAGGTCGGGGGAAGGGTCGAATACCCGTACTTCCAGCGTCCCCAGGCGCCGGGACCGGATGAGGTCCTGGAATCGGTAGGCGGGGTCGGGGCGGAGGGGTCCCAGGGCGTAGGAGTGTGCCCAGCGGAAGGACTGGCCAAATCGCCTGCCCCCCGCCCAGGGAGCGTGGGCCAGGGCGAGGGCGAATGCGGGCAGGTAGCGGACCAGCCGGCGGTAAGCGAGGTCCCACTCCACGCCGCTGATGTGCAGGTGAAGGCCGCAGGTGTTGCTGGGCTGGGTTTGATCGGGCAGGTTCCCCAGGGGGCAGAGCAACCCCTGACAGGCCCGGGCCAGGTCCCGCCGGCGCTCGGCCAGATCCTGCACCAGGGCAGCGATGCTGTCGTGCCTTCCCGTGGAGACCTCTATCCCGCTCATCAGGCCGTACCTGAGGTCCGTGCCCCGGTTGAAGTTGGACGCCGAGTGCGTGTAGTACCAGCAAGGGTCGCTCCACAGCAGCCGGGCCAGGTAGTACAGCGACCTGACCGTGGGCCGGCCCTCTTCCAGTACGAATACCTCTTCCTCAATGCCATAGACAGGTCGGCTTCCACCCACGGCATCATTTTACATGCAGGGCCGTGGATTTGCACCATACCCTTGAGGGCGCCTGGCCTGTGGACAGCGGGTGTTCACCGGGGTGTTCTCATCTGCCGGGAAATCATCTGCCCCGAGGGAGTGGCGGCAAGACCACCCTGGGCGGTTTCCCTGAGTGAGGGAGGCAGGCATCTTCCCACCTCGGCCATCGCGTCGATGACCTCGTCGGGCGGGATACGGCTACGGATGCCCGCCAGTGCCATCTCGCAGGCGGCGATGGCCACCGCGGCAGAAGTGGCGTTCCGTTTTACGCACGGGACTTCCACGAGGCCGGCCACGGGGTCGCAAACGAGGCCCATCAGGCCTTTCAGGGCGATGGCTGCGGCGTGAATGCAGTCTTCGGGTGTACCTCCGCGGAGTTGCGCGAGTCCCGCAGCGGCCATGGCTGCTGCCGAGCCGCACTCTGCCTGGCAGCCGGCTTCCGCACCGGAAAGGCTCGCCCTTGTGGCTATTACCTGCCCCACCAGACCCGCGGTGCACAGAGCATCTACCAGGGATTCTTCAGGTATGCGGGCTTCTTCCGCGAGTGCGAGAAACGTTCCCGGTATCACGCCAGAAGAACCAGCAGTCGGTGCGGCGACTATTTTGCCCATAGAGGCGTTCACTTCAGACACCGCTAGAGCATAAGCCAGGGAGCGGGTGAGGAGTCGGTTGGACGGCAGACTCCGGGGACCGTCCAGCCAGCCAATCACGCGCGACGCGTCACCTCCTGACAGGCCGGTTCTGGAGAGCTTCCCCCGTGCTGCAATGCCGTCTCGTACGGCGTCCTCCATGACACGAAGCATGGTGCGGACTTTGCCTGTGATTTCGTCTGCGGGGATTCCCGTTTCTTCCGATTCAAGCCGGACCGCAAGTTGTCCGAGAGATATGCCCTTTTCAGCCGCACTTCGTGCAAGTTCGCTGAGCGTCACCCAAATGCACCTCGCTTCAGTTGGCACCCATCGCTACTAGCTTCTGTATCCCGGGCAGGCCTTCGATTTCCCGGATTGCGCTCTGCGGTATCTCCTGGTCGCATTCAATGATGCAGATGGCGGTCTTGCCACGTCCCGCCCGTGTGATCCTCATGCCGGCTATGTTTATACCTTCTCTTGCGAGTACACCCGTTATGGCCGCGGCCACGCCGGGCCTGTCAGGGTAGGTCACAACCAGGCCCGGCTGCTCGCCTGTAAGGCTAACCTTTAGTCCGTCGATTTCCGTGACTTCGACCTTGCCTGCGCCCAGGGAGGACCCTGTTACTGATATCTTCTTCCCCGAAACACCTTCGAGATCGAGCCGGACCGTATTGGGGTGGACGTTTCCCAGGTCGGCAGTCTCAATCCGAACGTGGAGGCCGGCGGCTGACGCATGGTTGAACGCGTCCCTTATACGTTCGTCGTCTGTACCGAATCCCAGGAGTCCGCCTACCAGGGCCAGGTCGGTGCCATGCCCGCGGTAAGTGGCGGCAAACGAACCGTGAAGGGTGATGAGCGCCTTAGCGGGGGGTTCTCCCAGCAGGATTCTTGCCAGCCTGCCCAGGCGTGCCGCCCCGGCAGTATGGGAGCTTGATGGTCCGATCATCACAGGACCCAGCACATCGAGAAGCCGCATCGTGTTTGGCACCTTCCTTCTTTTCGGGCGCGGGATTATTGTAGCAGGACCCCCAGGCAGAACGCATGGTCCTTCGCGTCGTGCTGGCTGCGAGATCCCGCCAACGAGCATGCCGTAACCGCGGCGCGCGTCATCCCATGGATGCGGTTTACGGCGCTGATCATCGACAAGCCCGTCCTGGAAATGGTGGGGATCACCGTGGACACACCGCTCGGGATAAGCACCGACGGAAAGAGCATCATAAGATGGCCAAGGCAGACCTGGCCCGCATCTTCCGGGACCTGGCACAGGGACGATAGTTCCTTGCCGGGGGTCAAACCACCTGCTGCCTTGAGATACCGGGAGCCAACTCAACCCGGCCCCACAGCACAGGCAGGGATCACTCCGCCGCCATGCCCACCTCTGCCGCGTAGGCCAGGATCCGCTCCAGGGTTCTCTCCCGCACCCTGTTTATCTTCTCGAAGTCCATGCAGGGGACGTAGTAGGCCTCCATGAGGTCGTGGGTGGCCTTGGCGTCGTGGATGCAGGCGATGGCCTGGGAGAAGAGCTGGCCGAAGAGGCGCTCGCAGTCCGACATGGCGGCCCGGTTGCGTTCGACGATGCGGTCGTCCAGGCACTCGTTCATGTCCACGACGATGTCCTCGGGGGCCGGGCGCCACATATGCGGTTCGATGGACTTGGTGAGGGCCACGCCCACGGCGGGGATGACCGCGTGTTCGACCTTTTCCGGGTTGAGGGGGCAGTGGTACAGCTCCACGTCCAGGCCCCTTTCCAGCGCGGCCTGGGCCACCTTCTTGAGGAGGGTGGACTTGCCAGTTCCGGGCTCTCCGGAGATGACGTACTTGCGGGGGAGCGGCCCGATGATGGTTTCCACGTAGTTCATGAGGCCGTCGGGGGTGATGGCGGAGGCGAAGAGGTGGCGGTCGCGTCCCAGGCGGGAGGCGATGGGGCGGTGGTTAAGGATTTCGCCGATGAGAGCCGCTGCCTTCTGGTTGGCGAGGGCGTAGTCCATGGCCTGGCGGTTGAGGGTTTCCCAGTCGTCATAGACCACCTGGGCTGCTTTGAGGAAGCGGTAGGCGCGGGCGAAGCAGCGGCCCACTTCTGCGTTGGCCTCCATGATCTCCCGGCGGCGGGCGCGCAGGCCGTTCTCGTCCCAGTAGTCCCCGAGGTGGATGATCTCGTCCACGGCGCCGGGGACCTTGGGATCGACCACGTGGAGTGCGGTTACAAACGTCGATACATCGTCCCGGTGAACCGGTGCCGCCGGCGTGCACGTCGTCAGTTGAGCAGCCGTCGTGTGCGTTCGGCCCGAGTTAGGACAGTGCGCCGGTTCCCCTGCTTGTCCGCGGGAACGCCCTGTGATACAATTTCGGGGACAACCACAGATGCCGTGCGGGTGCCCCTCAGGGGGTTAAAAGGGAACCAGGTGAAAATCCTGGACGGTCCCGCCACTGTGAACGGGTAGCCGGCCCCACCGCAGGCCACTGGGCAGTTCGCCTGGGAAGGCCGGGGATGGCGATGACCCGTGAGTCAGGAAACCTGCCTGCACGGAGGCGACCTGTACCTTCGGTCGAAAGGGGAGGTGCCTTATGTGTTTTGGCATGGCCTCAATCCGTCACCGGGTTGGGGCCTTTTCCATCCCCATAACAGCGCGCCCGGAACGAGAAAGGATGGTGCCAGCATGACGCCGGAGAAAATCGTCAAGCGGGACGGGCGGATCGTCGACTTTGACCGGGAGAGGATCGTGAACGCGATTTTCAAGGCGGCCCGGGCCGTGGGGGGACGCGACCGGACCCTGGCCGAACGACTGGCTGACCAGGTGGTGGAGATCGTCAGCAGTCGTTTTCCTGACCGCCTTCCCACCGTGGAAGACGTGCAGGACGTGGTGGAGAAGGTCCTCATCGAAAGCGGCCACGCCCGCACCGCCAAGGCCTACATACTTTATCGCAAGCAGCACCAGGAATTGCGGGATTTTCGTGCCCTGCTGGTAGATGCCGAGAAGATGGTGCAGGACTACCTGGATCAGCTGGACTGGCGCGTGAGTGAAAACAGCAACATGAATTACTCCCTCCAGGGGCTCAACAACCACATCATCTCCGCTGTTTCCGCCCGTTACTGGTTGGAGAAGATTTACCCTCCCCGGGTGCGGGAAGCCCACAAAAGTGGCGATTTTCACATCCACGACCTGGGTCTCCTCGCGCCCTACTGTTGCGGATGGGACCTGGCCGACATCCTGCGTCACGGTTTTGCCGGGGTGGGGCAGAAGGTGGAAAGTGCTCCTCCCAGGCACTTCCGCACCGCTCTGGGCCAGGTCGTCAATTTCTGTTACACGCTGCAGGGCGAGGCGGCGGGAGCCCAGGCCCTGGCCAACTTCGACACTTACCTGGCGCCCTTTATCCGGTACGACGGCCTCGGGTACCGGGAAGTCAAGCAGGCCCTGCAGGAGGCCATCTTCAACCTGAACGTGCCCACCCGGGTGGGGTTCCAGACCCCCTTCGTCAACCTGACCATGGACGTGAATGTGCCGTCCTACCTGGTGGAGCAGCCGGTCATAGCAGGAGGGCAGTTCCGGGAAGTCCCCTATGGGGAGTTCCAGCCGGAGATGGACATGCTGAACAGCGCATTTTGTGAGGTGATGCTGGAGGGGGACGCCCGCGGGCGCATATTCACCTTCCCCATTCCCACTTACAACATCACGCCTGACTTCGACTGGGATAGCCCGGTGGCAGACCGCATCCTGGCCATGGCCGCCCGCTACGGCATCCCCTACTTCGCTAACTTCGTCAACTCCGACCTGTGTCCCGAGGACGTGCGCAGCATGTGCTGCCGGCTCCGGCTCGATAACCGGGAGCTACGCCGCCGGGGCGGAGGTCTGTTCGGCGCCAATCCCCTCACCGGCTCCATAGGTGTGGTGACCATCAACCTGCCCCGCATCGGCTACCTGGCCAAAGCGCCCGAACAGTTCTTTGCTCGCCTGGGGGAACTGATGGAGCTGGCGCGAGACAGCTTGCTGATCAAGCGGCAGGTCCTGGAAAGGTTGACCGAGGGAGGGCTGTATCCATACTCCCGCCACTACCTGCGCCAGGTGAAGGAATGCCTGGGGCAATACTGGGCCAACCATTTCAACACCATCGGCCTGGTGGGAATGAACGAAGCTCTCCTGAATTTCCTGGGTCAGGGCATTGGGAGCCCGGCCGGACGCCAGTTTGCCCTGGAAGTCCTTGAGTTCATGCGGAAAGAGATGATCGCATTCCAGCAAGAGACCGGCCAGATGTTCAACCTGGAGGCTACGCCGGCGGAAGGAGCGTCCTTCCGGCTGGCCAGGATTGATCGCTCCCTGTATCCCGATATCATCACCGCCGGGGCCGGGGAACCGTATTACACCAACTCCACCCACCTTCCCGCCGGCTACACCGATGACGTCTTTGAGGCCTTAGCCCTGCAGGAAGAACTGCAGACCAGGTACACTGGCGGAACGGTCTTCCACGTTTTTCTGGGGGAATGCATCGATGACGTGAAGACCCTGAAGGCTTTCCTCCGGAAGGCGTTGAGCCGCTTCCGGATCCCCTACCTGACCATCACGCCCACCTTCAGCGTCTGTCCCCAGCATGGCTACCTGAAAGGAGAACAACCCACCTGCCCGCACTGCCAGAGCCCCGCCGAAGTGTGGAGCCGGGTGGTCGGATACTACCGGCCCGTGCAGAACTGGAACGGCGGCAAGCGGCAAGAGTACCGTGACAGAAGGGCCTTTATCGTGACCGAGTAACCGGGGACAATCCGGGGCATCAGGGACGAACCTCATGTATGCCAGGGGATTGCAAAAGCTCAGTCTGGTTGACTTCCCGGAAACCATGTGCGCCACCGTATTCCTGGCTGGCTGCAACTTCAGGTGTCCGTACTGCCACAACCCGGACCTGGTCTTGCGTTCGCCCGGGCTGCCCTGGATCTCGGAGGAGGAGCTTCTGCAATTCCTGGAGGAGCGTGAGGGGTTCATAGACGGGGTTTGCGTAACCGGTGGGGAACCCACACTGGAGCCCGATCTGCCCGCCTTTCTGGCCAGGGTGAAAGCCCGGGGGCTCAAGACGAAACTGGACACCAACGGCACCCGCCCGGACGTGCTCGCCCGGTTGCTGGAGCACGGCTTGCTGGACTATATCGCCATGGACGTCAAGGCCCCCCGGGACAAATACCGGAGGGTGACCCGCAGCCGGGTTGACCCGGGGGTCCTGGAAGCATCTATCCGCCTCGTTCAACAGAGCCAGGTACCCTACGAGTTCAGGACCACGGTGGTGCCTGGCCTGCTTTCTGCCGATGACGTGGAAGCAATTGCCAGATGGATAACGGGAGCCGGGAAGTACGTGCTCCAGCCTTACCTGCCGCCCAGGAGAACATTGGACGAAAAGTGGCGGAAGCGTCCGCCGTGCCCCCGCTCCTACCTGGAACGACTGGCCTGCCGGGTAGCGCACCTGGTGGTCCGGGTTGAAGTAAGGGGTGGCGACCGCAACTTACCGTAAAGCCATCTTCTCTTCGGGCTCCCCGTGAGGGGTTGCATCCGGCTTGCCTCGCCCAACGGCTCAACCCCGCCCGGGAAGGAGGAGCCGCAGCCGGCGTCGAACCACCTGGTAGCACGAATATCTATAATGTAGCACGGGATGGCGGACGCACCAGGTTGGCTCTGGAGGCGGCGCCGGACGGGACGGGGGTTGCCGAGCATGGAAAAAGAACGGATCCTCCGGCTGGTACGTGAGGGTCGGGTAGAGCACATCGGAGCCCGGATAGCCGTGGAGTTCGACAACCGGCAGCAGGTCCCTCTCGGCTTCCGCCATGCCGGCCGCCACTACGAGGTGGTGGAGCTCATCCGTACGGAGCAACCGTCGCCCTCACAGTATCATTACCTGGTGCGGACTACGCATGGTGTGTACAACCTGGTGCTGGTGCGGCAGGATGCTGTTCCGGGGATTTCCCCTTCTGCGTGGTGGCTCGATTTTCGGGTTAGCGACGTCCCGGTGGAGGCAGGCTCGGTGGGGCCGGGGCTGGCCCTGGTGAGGGGTGAGTTGCTGGGGGCGGTGGCATTTCACGGCCACCTGTGCCCGGAGCTGGCTCTGGGCTACCGCGCGGCCATGATCGCGCGGGCCAGATTGGGCTTCGGCCGTCACGAGCACGGCGCCCAGTCGGTGGTGATGTACACTTCTTCTTCGGCTGCGGACGCGATCCAGTACCTGACTGGTTGCACGGTGGGCAAGGGGAACCTGGTACTCCAAGACACCGGGGACCAGGTTTTCTGCTTCATCAACCGCAAGGGGCAACTTCTCCTGAAGGTGCTTCCCGGGGTTCTGGCTAAGACGCCCGACCTGAGTTCGCTGGAGGAAAGAATCGAGCGGGATGAAGCTTCTCCGCAGGAGCTGGTGTCCTACCAGACCGAGGTGGATCGCCTGGTCAGGCGCATTCTGGAGTCCCCCGACGACGCGCTTTTCGCCCAGGTCTTGATCGATGGTGGCCAGCCAGCGGCCGGATGAAAGATCAGGACACTGGCCCGAGGGCAAGCAGGATTTTCAGGTGGTAGGGAGAATACGTGTAGCACGATCGCGTAATTCGTGCCACCCGGCACGCACGGGGGTGTTGCGATGAACGGGCTTTCCTTTAGGACTTTTCATAGGCTAAGGTGCATCTTGTCCACCTTGATCCTGTTCGTGGTCTGCGTTTCGCTGGGGCTGGGGACGGGATGCTCGAGGACGGGATCGGCAAATGATGTCCTGGTCGTGGGCACCACCATGGGCATCAAGGACATCGGCCTCACTGACTATTACATGGGGATTCTGCGCAGCATCTTCACTCACAACGGCCTCGTGACGCTCGACGCCGAGGGGAACTATCGGGGTGACCTGGCCGAGTCATACGAGACCAGGGACGGGAAGACCTGGACCTTCAAGCTCAGAAAGGGTGTCCAGTGGCATGACGGGCGACCCTTCACCGCGTCTGATGTGAAGTTCAGCGTGGAGTACTTGCTGGAAAAGGTCCCGACTTACAAGAGTCACTGGGCGATGATAGATTCCGTACAGGCCCCCGATGACCACACTGTCGTCGTCACCCTCAAGAAGCCAAACGCTCGTTTCCTGGTGAACCTCGGTGTCCTGCGGACGCTGCCGAAACACATATTCGAGACAGTGCAGGACCCGAAGATTTTCACGGAGCCCACCGCTATGCTGGGTACCGGCCCGTACGTCTTCGATAGATTCGACAAGGCCGCCGGGCTTCTGGTCTTCAAAGCCAACCAGAAGTATTACGGTGGAAAGCCCAATATCGATGAGGTACATGTGCGTCTGTTCAAGAATCCGGATACGATGTACATGGCTTTGCAAAAGGGAGAAATAGATACGGTGTACTTCTATGCGGCCGGCACGGACCCCATCTACGTGCCGCGGCTATTGCAAGACGACAAAATCAAGTTCATCTTCCTGAAAAACCTGGGCGTGGCCAATGCCGTCTTCTTCAACCTGAAGAAGCCGCCCGTCGATGACCTCCGATTCAGGAAGGCTCTCGCTTACGCCATCGATTACGAGGAGCTGCAAAGGATCTTTACCGCCGGTTACGGCACGGTACCCAACGCGGGTTTTGTTCCCGAGGGCACGCCGGGCTACGCGGAAACTCCCGGGATGAAATACGACAAGACGCGGGCCGTCGCCATCCTCGACGAAATGGGCTGTAAAGACGTGAATGGAGACGGCTACCGGGAAACCGCCAAGGGTGAGCCGCTCGTGCTCGACCTGATGGTCCGTGGTGACCTGGCGGAGAGTGTTCGCCTGGGTGAACTGCTGCAGAAATACTTTGCAGGAGTGGGCGTCAAGACCTCGCTCAGGATGGTGGATCAGGCCGCCTTCATGAACGTGGCCGACATTGAGAAATCGCACGTAGCCTTCATTTCCCGCACGACCCCCTGGGGGATGATGATGTGGGGAGGTTACGGCACAGGCTATTTCGACGCGCGTAATATCGGCTGGTCCCAGGTCGAGGACCCTGCGTTCTACGCGCTCGTCGATGCGGCATTGACCGAACTCGATCCTTCCCGGCAAAAGGAGATCGCCAGGAACATACAGGAGTACTACGCCGAACATCTCCCCGCCATTCCGCTGTACTGGAACACGCTCATCCAGCCGTACAGCAAGAAGTTCGAGGGGTGGTATGTGGACCCGATTTACGGGATCCTCAACAAGACCACCTGGTCCAGCCTGAAGAAAGGGTCCCCGTGATGGAGTGGCACGACCCCCAGTTCTGGGCCAGAGAGTGGGCCCGGGCCCGTGCGCAGTCGTCCCTGTACTCCGGCTATGACCGCCCTGACCGCTGGCTGGAGTTCTGGAACCTGGTGGCTACCTCATACGCCCGTCGCAACGAACAGGTGGCCGGTCACCACCGGGAGCTGGTCACGTGGCTGGCCCGGGAAGGCGTGATTACCGGGGCAAGCGTCGTGCTCGACGTGGGGTGCGGGCCGGGCACGTATGCGCTACCTCTGGCCGAAAGGGTAAGGCAGGTGGTTGCCCTCGACCCGGCTCCCGAGATGCTGCGCGTGCTGGCAGAAGAGGCTGTGCGCAGGGGGCTCGGTGAGCGGATCCGTACCGTCTGCGGGCGCTGGGAGGATGTTGAGGCTTCGGTGGATTACGACCTGGTTTTCGTGGCCAATTCCCCGGCCGTGTGGGATTACACCACTCTGTGTAAGATGAATCAGGTCTCCCGGGGGTACTGTTGTCTCGTCACCGCGGCCAGGAAGACCAGGATGGGATTGCGGGACGAACTCTGGAAAAGGGTGACCGGGAGGGAGATGCGCGGAGGAGCGTTCGACCCCATATACCCCTTTAACATCCTGTACCACGAGGGGTATTACCCGGGCATCAAGTTCATACAGTACGCGCATCGCCACAAAGACCGGCCGGAGGCATTCCTCGAGCAATACAAATGCTATTTCAGCATCTTCGGATACGAGGGCCCGGAAGTAGAAAGAACGATCCGGGATTACCTGGCTTCGGTCTGCCGGGACGGATACTGTGAGGACCAACAGGAGGGCTATCTGGCAGTCATATGGTGGCGAGCCCGTCAGCAATAGGCGCCGGCGCGAAGAGGTGCCTTCCCGTTTCCCTCTCATTCGCGACGAGGAAAGGGCTTCGGTATGTGGCCGTCCTCCTTGCCATCGTCTCCCTCAATTTCGCCATCCCCCGGCTCATGCCCGGTGACCCGGTACTGAACCTTTTGGGGGAGGAGGCGGCCCACATAAGCCCGGAACTGATACAGGAGGCGAAGAAAGAACTCGGGCTGGAGGGTTCGGCCTGCGAGCAGTACGCCCGCTACCTGAGAAACATGCTCAGGGGGAACTGGGGCGTTTCCTTTCACTACATGCGGCCGGTATCGGAGGTAGTCCGGTTTCGACTGGCGTGGACGCTCGCGCTGCTTCTCCCCGCGATCGTGCTAGCGTGGTTGTGGGCGATCGTGTTGGGGGCACTGGCAGGCTGGAAACGCGGAAGCAGGTTCGATGCCTGGGCTACGTCATTCTCCCTCTTCCTGCACGCCATGCCGCAGTACTGGCTCGCCATGCTTGTTGTAACGGTGTTGAGCCTTCGCCTCGGCCTGTTCCCTCTGTGTGGGATTCCGGCCAAAGGAGAATCTTCGTCTCACTACTTCCTGGCACTGTTGCATCACGCCTTTCTGCCGGTAGCGGTCCTTTCCATTAGCAGGGGGTCTTATGACTTTCTCATCGTCCGCAACTCCGTGGTGTCGGTTCTGGGGGAAGATTACGTCCTCGTTGCCCTGGCCAAGGGGTTGTCGAAGCGTCTGGTGTTGTTCAAGCATGTGCTCCGGAATGCCCTTGCCCCCGTGGTCACGGTTACGGCCCTCCAGTTCGGGCACATGGTGTCAGGTGCGTTAATGACGGAAATAGTCTTCTCCTGGCCCGGTATGGGGACGCTGATCTACGAGGCTGTGCGTGCCAGGGATTATCCGGTTCTGCAGGCGACGTTTCTGGTGGTGGCGTTGTGCGTGCTCACTGCCAATTTCCTGGCGGACCTGGCCTATCCGCGGCTCGAGCCCCGGCTCAGATGCTGATAAGCTACGTTGGAGGCTGATTGAGCGGTGAAGAAGGTGCCCGGGCGCGCAAAGTTAGGCTTCGGCATCGTGCTCCTTATGGGAGCGATGGGGCTCCTCGGGCCTCTTGTTTCCCCGGGCGACCCGTACTTGCCCGGCGAACCGTTCCTGCCGCCCCATCGCGATCATCTCTTGGGTACGAACGACGTGGGGCAAGACATCTTCAGCGAGCTGGTTTACGGGGCCAGGGCGTCGCTGACCGTCGCGCTCAGTGCGTCCGCGGTTGCGGTGGGGGTCGGCGTGCTGGTGGGAATGGTTTCGGGTTACTACGGCGGGTTGGTTGAAGACTTCCTCATGGGACTGGCTGACGTTGCCCTGGTGGTTCCGGGCCTCCCCCTTTTGATCGTACTGGCCGTCTACCTCGGGCCGAGCCTTTGGAATATTGCCGTCATCATCGGTCTCCTCTGGTGGGGAGGCGTGGCCCGGGTGGTCAGGTCTCGGGTACTCTCCATCAAGTCGGCGGGGTTCGTGGAGTCATCCCTCGTGATGGGTGCGTCGCACCGGTGGGTCCTGGTCAGGCACGTGGCCCCGAATCTGGTTCCCATCTTGCTCGCGAAATTGGTGCTGGTGGCAGCGGGTGCCATGGTGGCGGAGGCGGGGCTCAGCTTCGTCGGCCTGGGGGATCCGACGGCCAAGAGCTGGGGGACCATGTTACACTTTGCTTTCTCGCGGGGCGGGTTGACCAACGGTTTGTGGTGGTGGTACCTCCCTCCCGGGCTTTGCATTTCCCTATCGGTTTTGGGGCTCAGCTACATCAGCTTCTTCCTTGAGGAAGAAAGTGACCGGCGCTTGAGGAGGGCTCTTGACCGTTGAGGGAACTGCTCGAAATTCTTGACCTTCATACATATTTTCACACCGGCGAGGGGCTGGTGAAGGCCAACTATGGGGTCAACCTGTCGGTCAAAGCAGGCGAGACTATGGGCATCATGGGGGAGACGGGCTGCGGGAAAACGGTCCTGGCCCTGTCGGTGTTACGTCTCCAGCAGCCCGGGAAGATAGAACGCGGCTGCATCCTCTTCGAGGGCAGAGATATCACGGCCTTGCGCGAGTCCGAAATGGAGCAACTCAGGGGGACCCAAATCGCCTTCGTTCCCCAGGACCCCGCCACCGGCCTCAATCCGGCGTTTACCATCGGGGAGCAGCTTCTCGAAATGATACGGGTGCGGGCAGGAAGGCGCGGTCTCCGTGACGAGATGCTGCGCATTTTGGGACGCGACGGCAATGGGTTCCCCGAGGTCATCGAGACGTTGCGCGCGGTGGGGATCCAGTCGCCCGGGGAAGCGGTGAAAAGATATCCCCATCAGCTGAGCGGGGGGATGAGGCAACGCGCGCTCATCGGTATGGCCCTGCTGGGAAGGCCAAAGCTTCTCATCGCCGATGAACCGACCACTGCCCTCGACCCGGCCACGCGGGTGCGGATCGTGGAGCTTTTGAAAGCGATTAAGGGCAGGACCACCATCATGCTCATCAGCCACGACCCCGACGTGGTCAGAGCCATCTGCGACCGGGTGGCAGTGATGTACGCCGGAAGAATCGTGGAAGTTTCCAGCGCCGGGAGGGTTCTGAAGGAACCTCTCCATCCATATACCAGGGGCCTTCTCTCTTCGGTACCCCGGGGGCGAAAGGAGAGGCTTCCTTGCATCAGGGGCGAGGGTCCGGATCTCATCCGGTTCCCCACCGGGTGTAGCTTCCACCCGAGGTGTGACGAGGCGAAGGCTGTCTGTCGCGAGGAGGAACCTCCCGAGGTAAGGTTGGGTGACGTCCGGGTAAGATGCCACCTGTACGCGAGCACATGAACGGTTCGTACATTCTGGAGGTCAGAGACCTGAAGAAGTATTTCGGGTTGAACCGTGGGCTGCCTGCCGTCTGCGGGCAGCGGGAAACGAACGTGGTGAAAGCGGTGGACGGGGTGTCATTTGGTGTTAAGGAAGGGGAGATCTTTGCTCTCGTCGGACGCAGCGGATGTGGTAAGACCACGCTGGCCAAGACCATGGTAGGGCTGTACGAGCCAACCGGGGGAGAGGTGCTTTACAGGGGGTGTATCGTCTCGGGTACGAAGAGCGGTGTTCGGAGCCTCAGGCGGGAAGTGCAGATGATCTTCCAGGATAGCGGGACCGCCCTCAATCCCCGCTTGAGCATCTACCAGTCCCTGGAAGAGCCCCTGCTGCTGCGCGGCGTGAAGGATAAGAAGGAAAGGGAGAAGAAGATCCGGCAAGTCCTCGAGCGCGTAAATCTGCCGGCACACCTGGGGTCCAGACGCCCGCATGAACTCTCGGGAGGACAAAGGCAGCGGGTTTGTCTCGCCCGCGCCTTGCTCCTGGACCCTCACGTACTGATCGCCGATGAGCCCATGTCAGGGCTGGACCTGAGCGTGAAGGCGCAAGTCTGGAACCTGCTCCTCGACCTGCAAGAGGAAATGAACCTGACCTATGTACTCATTTCTCATGACCTTTCCACGATAGCCCACCTGGCCGATCGGGTTGCGCTCATGCAGGCCGGCAAGATAGTGAAGATCATCGATGCTCAAGCGTTGCTGGGCCAGAGGACCACGTCCCATCTGGAAGTTTGAGTCCGCAACTCAACCTGAGGAGCGGGCTGAAAAGGAGGAACGGTTTAGCCGTGGGAGCGGACGAGAAGTTGACGGTTTTGCTGCTGGCCAACTACGGGGCAGAGGTGGCGGAGGCAGGCGGGGCCCTGGCCCGCAACGTGCAGCTGGGGGGAGTATCGCACGCTGCCGTCTTCCTGTGCCGGCCGATGTGGCGGCCTCAGGTGGCAAAGGCGGGCGAGGTGCTGGGGGCTGAGGTGCGGTTCCTCGACTTCGACTACGGCGAAATAGGCCTCACCCATGAGGCAAAGGTAAAGGTAATCCGGGCCATCCGCGAAACGAAGCCCGATATCGTAATCATGCAGGACCCCGAGAGCGTCCTCCACCACCTGGACCCCGACCGGCGAGTGACGGTGCTCCTCTGTCTGGAGGCCCTGGCTCTGGCGGGGCGGGACTTTGCTCTCGGCGAGATGCCAGGCCTGGAGCCGCACCCGGTTCCTACCATCTACTACATGTGGCCGGAGAGGCCCAACTGCGTGGTAGACATCGGTCCCGTCTGGCATCTCAAGGAGAAGGCCTTTGCTGAACTCGCCTTTCAGATGACGTACAGTGCCCAGTATCTGGCCCGGCGGTTATCGCCGGAGAGGCTGGAGGCAGTCATCCCCGGCTACGACCAGCTGGCGTCTGACTACGAGCGCGGGCTGGCGTTCCACATCCTCAGTGAGAAGTCAGCAGCGGTGCGGGCCAGCCTCGGTTCCCACGGCCACTTTGCCCTGGCCGAACCCTACCGCCGGGAAGGCCTTTTCCATCTCGAGCGGCTCGGACCGTGAGCTCGCTTCCGAGGGCTTGCCCCGCGGGTCCCCTGACCCTCACGGGATTGAGACGAAACCTTTCCGGGGTAGAGCCGGGGGTGAGCCGATTAGCCGGGGAACCCGGGATAACCGCTCACCACAAAGAGCACCTCCTCTGCCCACCTGGCATGGCGCCGCCGGAAGGCTCGTACGGAACCGTTGACCAGACCAAACGCGCATTTTACCCTGACACCCCGGTTCTCGGTCCAGTCCAGGAAATCGTACACGGTGAAGGGGTGTACATTGATCTCGTCCCACCGGTGGGGGTGTGCTGCCGCCACAGGCAGGCGACCGGTCAGGGCAAGGCCAGTGGCAACCTTCCAGTGGCCGAAGTTGGGGAAGCTCACAATGCCCGCCCTGCCTACCCGGAGCATCTCCTCCAGGACCCGCAAGGGCTTGTGTAAGACGTGCAGGGTCTGCTCCAGGATGACGAAGTCGAAGAATGCATCGGGGAACCCCGTTAGACCCTCGTCCAGGTCAGCGTGGAGCACCGGGACTCCCCTGGCCACACTCCGCATGAGGCAGTTGACGTCTTTCTCGATGCCCAGGCCGGTTACTCGTTTTTCGCCGATCAGCCTGGAGAGCAGTTCCCCGTCTCCGCAGCCCAGGTCTAACACGGATGAGCGTGGGGGGATCATGTCGTAGATGAGGCAGTGATCCCAGCGCGGTGCTTGCGGGAGGGCAAGAGCCCTAGACGGGCCAGGGGGTGAGCCCGCGGCCTTGCGTTTCACCGGACCAGGCCCCCTTCCAGGAAGCACGTGATGATCTCCTCCAGTTTTTCTACTTCCAGAAGGAAGGCATCGTGGCCGTAAGAGGACGGCAAGTCGATGTAAGTGACCGGTTTCCTGTTGCGGCACAGGGCCAGTGCCAGTTCCCTCATCTGGCGGGGCGGGTAAAGCCAGTCGGAGGAGAAGGAGACGAGGAGGAACCGGCTGTCCGGACGGGCGCATGCTTTATCCAGATCGCCGTTCCCCCATGAGGCAGCGTCGTAGTAGTCCATGGCTCGGGAAATGTATAGGTAGCTGTTAGCATCGAACCTTTGCACGAAGGCGCTGCCCTGGTACTCCAGGTACCCCTCCACCTCAAAGTCGTTGCTGAGCTGGAAACTGGGCCCGCTTCCGTTCCGGTAACGGCGTCCGAACTTGCGGTGCATCGATTCCTGCGACAGGTATGTTATGTGGCCGAGCATGCGCGCCACTGCCAGGCCCTGGTCGGGGGCGGGCCCGCCATAGTAGTTGCCGCCGCGGAAGCTGGGATCGCTCATGATGGCGCGACGGGCCACTGCGTTAAAGGCGAGACCCTGGTCGCTAAGGCGGGCCGAAGAGGCCAGGACGATAGCTGACTTCACCCTCCCGGGGTATGCCAGGGTCCACTCCAGGGCCTGCTGCCCACCCAGCGAACCCCCTGCCACTGCCAGCAGTTTCTCGATACCCAGGAAGCTCACCAGGCGCTCCTGGAGTCTTACCCAGTCGTGAACGGTGACCACGGGGAACCTGAGCCCGTATGGTGTGCCGGTGGCGGGATCGATCGACGACGGCCCGGTGGTCCCGTAGCAGCTTCCCAGCACGTTTGAGCAGATCACGCAGTACTTGCGCGTGTCGAAGGCTTTGCCGGGCCCCACCATGGAATCCCACCAGCCCGGGCGGTTCTTCCGCCAGGGGCGCCCATCCTCGTCGGCCGCCGCATCCCACCCCGCCGCGTGGGCGTCCCCCGATAGGGCATGCAGGATGAGAATGGCGTTGTCCCGCCTGTCGCTGAGCGTGCCGTACATCTCGTACTCCACGTCGACGGGGGCAAAGGTTTGACCGCAATCAAGGGGCAGGGGGTTCGACTCATCGGCCAGACGCACCCGTTGCGGGCGCGTCCACCCCACCGACCGGGGAGAATCGGGGGGGTCATACTCTTTCCCGGCTCTGGTGACCAATACGTTGAGGGGGTCTGTCATCCTGCACCTCCGTCGTCAGTTCTGGCTGGCCACCAGGGCCTGGTCCAGGTCGGCGATGATGTCTTCCGGGTCCTCCAGCCCCACAGAAAGGCGGACGAAGTCGTCGGTCACTCCGGTGGAGAGCCGCTCGGACGGGTCCAGTTGCTGGTGTGTGGTGGAGGCGGGGTGGATGATGAGGCTTTTGGCATCCCCGATGTTGGCCAGGTGGGAGAGGAGCTTCACCGAGTTGATGAGCTTGACGCCGGCCTCGTATCCCCCTCTGACCCCGAAACCGATGATGGCGCCCTGGCCATGCGGGAGGTACCGTTTGGCCCGCTCGTAGTCGGGATGGTTCGGCAAACCGGGGTAGTTCACCCAGCACACGGCAGGGTGCGCTTTCAGCCACGCAGCTACCCTGAGCGCGTTTTCGCAGTGTCGCTTCATGCGCAAGGGGAGGGTTTCCAGCCCCTGGAGAAAGAGGAACGAGTTAAAAGGGGAAAGGGCGGGACCGAGGTCGCGGAGGAGTTGCACCCTGGCCTTGATGATGTAGGCGAGACCGGGAGCCACCGCCCGTCCGTGGGACCCGAACGTCTCCCAGTAACTCAGACCGTGATATGAGGGGTCAGGATCTGTGATTTCGGGGAACTTTCCATTGGCCCAGTTGAACTTCCCCGACTCCACTATGGCCCCGCCGATGCAGGTGCCGTGACCGCCGATGAACTTGGTGAGGGAGTGTACCACCACGTCTGCCCCGTGTTCGAAGGGCCGGAAAAGGCAGGGTGTGGTTACGGTGTTGTCCACGACGAACGGTATGCCGCGGTCGTGTGCTACCTGAGCGATGGCCTGGAAATCATCCACGTTGTTCTTGGGGTTGCCGATAGCTTCCGTGTACAGGAGGCGCGTATTGTCGTCGATGGCTGCCGCGAAGTTGGCGGGGTCGGAGGAGTCGACGAATCTTACTTCGATGCCCATGCGGGGCAGTGTGTGGCGAAAGAGGTTGTAGGTGCCTCCGTACAGGTAGTTGGTGGAGACGATGTTCTGGCCAGCCCTGGCGATGTTCAGGACGGCCAGGGTGATGGCCGCCTGGCCGGATGCCACTGCCAGCGCGCCGGATCCTCCTTCCATTTCGGCCAGGCGCTTCTCCAGCACCTCGGTGGTGGGATTCATGATGCGGGTGTAAATGTTCCCGAATTCCCGCAGGGCGAACAGGTTGGCGGCGTGCTCGACCGACCGGAACACGTAGGACGTGGTCTGGTAGATGGGTACCGCCCTGGCCCCGGTGGTCGGGTCGGGCACCTGTCCCCCGTGCAGGGCTACCGTTTCGATGGACTTTCCCCTTTCCGTTTTCATCTTGCGGGTTCCTCCCTCCTTGATCCCCGTCCTGCGGGCAGATCGGAGCTCATGCTCCTGGTAACGTCAGCTCATGGTCCTGGTAACGCGCCCCTGGGGTAAGGGTTCGTGACCGGAGGGCGCGGCCGCTGTAACGAGCAAACCCTCTCCGGGTGAGAAGAGGGTTTGCTTGGTGTCGACCCCTTCTTATCTCCCCGACCACTCTTTGCCGGCGGGAGTTGGCACCTTTCAGCCCGAGCGGGCTGAAGGTTGCCGAAGGTTCATCGGGCCCGTCCCTCCCCTTCTCTGGATAAGAAGTCCCGGTCACTTATGCGGTTGTCGATCGGCGGATGTGCAACCGAACGGCCATAGTGGTGTTACCCGATCGGTTTGCTCAACTATATAATGTGGCTGGAGGGTTTGTCAACAATACGTCCCGGCGCTGTAGCACCTGGGCCCCCCGGTGCGCCGGGTGAGACTTGCCCCGGGAGAAGGGGGAGTTGAGATTGATGGGTGACCCATGTACGCCATCGTTGCGGACCGAATCCGACCGTGCCCGGGCGGACAGCGGGGCGTCCGGCCTCTCGGGGTTCTCAGCCGGTGAGCCCCTGCTCACGCCCGAGCAGATGGAGCGTTACTCCCGGCATACGCGCCTGGTTGAGGTGGGAGTGGAAGGGCAGAAACGGCTCCTGGAATCCAGAGTGCTGATTGTGGGCGCGGGGGGGCTGGGTTCGCCTGCTGCCCTCTACCTGGCCGCCGCGGGCGTGGGGACCATAGGTATAGTGGATGGTGACGTGGTGGATCGTTCCAATATACAGCGCCAGGTGATCCACGACGATGCCAGCGTGGGAATACCCAAGACGGAGTCGGCGAAGCGCCGGATCGAGGCTCTGAACCCCGACGTTAAGGTGATCCCCTACCAGACGGTGCTCAACTCGCAGAACGCTTTGGAAATCCTCAGGGGCTACGACGTGGTGGTGAACGGGTGTGATAACTTTCCCACCCGTTACTTATTGAGCGATGCCTGCGTGCTCCTTCGCAAGCCCCTGGTGGATGCTGCCATCTTGCGGTTCGAGGGACAGGCCACCGTTTACGAGCCGGGCAAGGGCTGCTATCGTTGCCTGTTCCCCACGCCACCGCCTCCCGGCAGCGTGCCCAACTGCGCGCAGGTAGGGATCATCGGTGCCCTGGCAGGCCAGATGGGAACGTTGCAGGCCATGGAGGCCATCAAGTTGATCCTCGGGGTGGGCAAGACCCTGGCGAACAGGTTGTACATTTACGACGCTCTGGAAGGCAGCCACCATGTTGTCCAGTGGGAGCGCAGGCCGGAGTGCCCCGCCTGCGGCGACGACCCTACCATCAGGGAGCTTATCGACTACGAGCAGTTCTGCGGCGTACCGGCACCCCGGGCTGTCTCCGCCCCGTCTGCACCGCGCGCAGCGGATGCCGTGGCCACCGGGGAGGCGGCAGACCTGACCCCCCTGCAGGCGCTCGAGCTTCTCCGGCAAGGTGCCCAGCTCATCGATGTGCGGGAGCCCCATGAGTACGAGCGCGAGCACATCCAGGGGGCGCGGCTGATTCCCCTGGGCGAACTGCCGTGGAGGTCTGAAGAAATCGACGCAGAGACACCCCTGATCGTTGTCTGTCAGATCGGGGAGCGCAGCGGCACGGCGGTACGTGCCCTTCGAGACGCGGGCTTCGAGCGGGTGTACAATCTGGCGGGCGGCATGGTTGCCTGGGCCAACTACCGTCTTCCCGTGGTGCGGGAAAAGCCTCTGCACCTCGGTCACGCGTGAGCGACCTGCTGGCACCATCATAGCCATCGTCATCCTGAATGCCTGGTTGGGGTTCATCCGGGAATACCGCGCGGAGCGGTCGCTGGAGGCCTTCCCGCGTCGCTGCCCGCTTCGTGCCTGGGGTGTGCTGCCTCCTACGGGGTTAGGCTCCCAGCCTCCGGGCCTGTTGGCGTGTCGGGGTGGCCCGGCAGCCCCCTTCGGTGCCGCGACTCGTGACCGGGGCCTGTTCGTGGAGCTGGGCGGGCTGGGGCCTGGCTATGGGGTTGCTTCCACGGTTTTCCTGGACACTTTCGCCGTGCTCACTCGTAGGGATGGAGGGGAAGGGAGGTGCGGCGGGTGTCGCAGAAGTTGTCCAGCCGGGAAGCCCGGTGGGAGCGGCCGTCCCGCCGCGCTTGGAACCCCCGTGTGGTGGTCCGGGTGATAGACGACGGTGGGTCCGCCCTCCGGGACGTGCGGCGCTTCCTGATTGAGCGTTATTTGGACGCGTGTGGTGGCGTAAAAGTCGGCGAGGGCCGCTAGCCATGTTTGCGGTGGTGTACGCCCGTGTGTCGACTGAGGAGCAGGCTCAGCAGGGGTCGTCCCTTGAGGATCAGGCGGCGACGTGCGAGCGTCATGCTCGTGCGCTGGGCGCCGTGGACGTGCAGGTATTCCGTGACGTGGCTTCCGGCAGCGTTCTGCAGAGGCCGGGCCTTGAGGCCCTGCGGGAGAGGATTGCCTGCGGCGGCGTTGGACTCTTTGTCTGCTATGATCCCGACCGCCTTGCCCGGAACCTGTCCCATCAGCTTCTTCTGACGGAGGAGTTCGAACGCGCCGGGGTGAGGCTCGAGTTCGTCAATTTCGAGTGGAAGAACACGCCCGAGGGCAAGCTGTTTTACTCGCTCCGCGGCGCCATTGCCGAGTACGAGCGGGAGAAGATCAGAGAGCGCACGATGCGCGGCAAGTTGCGCCGGGCGCGGGAGCAGCGCCTGACGCACAATCCCAGGACCTACGGCTATCGCTACTGCCCCGAAGGGAAGGCGTTCGCGGTTGATCCTTCGGAGGCGGCGGTTGTGCGGCAGATGTTCGAGTGGTTTGTGGATGGCGACCTGGGGTACCACGGCATAGCCAGGCGTCTCACCGAGATGGGTATACCGTCCCCCGAGGGGAGCGTCTGGCAGAAGATGACCGTGCGGCGGATTCTCGCCAATACGGCTTACGTGGGGCTCGTGTACCTTCACCGCCACGACACGGTGGGTGTCAGGAACAGCCGGCGGCTCCCGCCTTGCCAGAGGTTGAAGCGGCGGGAGCGGCCGCGGGACGAGTGGATCCCGGTGGCGGTCCCCGCGATTGTGGACCCGGAGGTTTTCGGCAGGGCTCAACAGAAGAGCCTTGAGGTTCGGCGCCGGTATGCCGGTTCTTCGCGGGCTGAGTACCTGCTCAGCGGCCTGGTCTCCTGCGGGGTGTGTGGGTGTACGGTGCACGGGTTCCTGTCCAGCCCTCCCGGGAGGGTTGCGCGCCGGTACTACGTCTGCACCGCGAGGAACCCTGGCCGGCGGGGGAGAGCCAAGTGTGTGCTCCCCTATCTCCCTGCCGATGACCTGGAGCGGCTGGTCTGGGAGCGGGTGGTGGGGTGGCTGCGCGATCCGGGGGCCTTCCAGCGGGACCTTGTGGAGAGGGCGAATGAGTTGCTTGCGCCTTTGGAAAGGGCGATTTCCGACATCGAGGCCCAGCTTGCTGACTATGCCGAGCAGGGAAAGCGGCTCATTGACCTCTACCAGCGCGGCCTGGTCCCCTTGGTTGAGGTGGAGGGTCGCTTGAAATCATTGTCGGGCGCGGTTTCGGCCCTTTCTGCGAGGCGCGCTGACCTGCTGCGCAGGGCATCGCAGGTCCGGTTGACGACTGAGGACCTTGACCGCTTCGCACACATGGCTGCCGGGGTGGTGGACCAGCTCGATGAGCTTGATTTCGACGGCCGCCGCAGTATTGTGCGCAGGTTGATGGTTCGTGTTACCGTCCATGCAGATGCCGTGGTCCTTGATGTCCGGCTACCTGGTGATCCCGGAGAAGCCAGTGATGGCGGGGGTTTTGCGAGGGTGGCCCCGGAGCAGGCGGCGTGTATCGACGTTTGTAACGACACTGTGAGGGGCCGTGCCATCGATGAGGGCTACCTTGATGGCCGGGATGTAGAGGCCGTCCAGGGAGTTGTTGTCTGAGGAGCAGTGGTGGAACTCGATGTCCAGGCCCCGGCCCACCAGGGCCTCGCCGATACCGCGGATGAACGTGGACTTGCCCACCCCGGGGCCGCCTTTGATGACGAAGATGCGGGTGGCATCGGGCGGCGCAATGTAATCGTAAAAGGAAAAGAACCCGACTGAAGTATTGCCACCCGGGAATACTCGCTTGATGTGGCCGCGCTTGATAGCCGTCATTGCCGGTATCTCCCTTCTGACCTGCCTGGTTTCCCGATGAGTGGGGGGTGATTACCTTCCCCCGGTCCAGGCTATGGAAGCGGTGCCCCGTTGGGTGCATGTCCCCCGCGCGTTCAGACGTGGGCAACGGAGCCTCAGATGTTGCGTGTGATGGCCCTGCTCGGCCGGGGTGCCAACCGAAGCCCGTCGCAATGGTGGTGCCGGTCGTCATGTGCTAAACTAGTGTCATGAGTGGTGCGCTGGGATTCAAGCGAGGCAGGGGCCTGGGGCGGGTCGAGTTCCCCCGGACAACCGGGCCCGGTCAGCTGGACGATTTCCAGAAAGAAGCCATCGACCATCTCCTGGCCGGGGAAGATGTGCTGGTGTATGCCCCCACCGGGAGTGGCAAGACCCGTATCGCCGAGGAGTTCGCCGCCTGGCTGCTCGAGCGCGGTGGGGGGATGGGCTACACTGCTCCCCTCAAAGCCATATCCAACCAGAAATACCGGGATTTTGTGGATATATTCGGGGAACCCCGGGTAGGCCTGCTGACGGGCGACATTTCTATCAACCCGGGGGCGCCTTTGCTGGTGATGACCACCGAGATATTCCGCAACCGCTGTCTGACCGAGCCCGCCACCCTGTCCCGGATGGCCTGCGTGGTCCTGGACGAGATTCACTACCTGGGGGATGAGCAAAGAGGGACGGTGTGGGAAGAGAGCGTCATCTTCTGTCCCTACCACGTGATCATCCTGGGGCTTTCTGCCACCGTCTCAAATGCCGCCCAGCTGGCTGAGTGGATGGCGGGGGTGCGGGGGCGTCCGGTGCACGTGGTGTACGAGTCCAGGCGCCCTGTACCCCTGGAGTTCCGCTGGATATTGCCCGATGGCCGCGTCGTGGAGGAAACCCGCGCCCGGGAAGCGGTGAGGAGACTGGCGCGCGGGAAGATGCGGCCCCGGCGGCAGCCGTGGCAGGCGCGGGTGGGGGAGGGCGACCAGGCCTGGGGCGATGTTCGGGCGGGCGGCCGGGGCCGGTTGTGGGCGGGCGAACCGGAGGGTCTGCTGTGAGCGAGCAACGGGCCGTACGCCCCCGCGTGATCCGGGCCGACGATCCCGACCCGGGCACGGTGCTGGAAGCCATCGCGTCCTCGGGCGGGCACTTTCCCCTTTTGTATTTCGTCTTCAGCCGCCGCCAGACCGAGGAGATGGCCGAGCAGGTGGCGGGAGAATGGGATTTTCTCCTGCCCGAAGAGAAGCGGCGGGTGGCGGCCGAGGTCAGGGAAGCCCGGCAGACTTACCCCGGGTTGCTGGGTCTGCCGGGGCGGCGCACGTTGTTGCGTCTCCTGGTGCAGGGAATAGCGTACCATCACGCCGGGCTGGCGCCGCAACTGAAGTTGCTGGTGGAGAGGCTCTACTGTCAGGGGCTGGTGCGCGTGGTGTTCTGCACGGAGACTTTCGCGGCCGGGGTAAACTATCCCGCCGCCTCGGCGGTATTCCACACCTGTCGCAAGTGGGATGGCCGGGACTTCCGCATGCTGCGCGCCCGCGAGTTCTTCCAGATGGCCGGCCGGGCCGGGCGGCGGGGGTTTGATCCGGTGGGCTGGGTCTACGTGCGTGTGCCTTCCGATCGTCCCGAGGAGGCCGGCTTTTACCGGGAGCAGGCGGTTGAACCCGTGGAGAGTACCTTTACCGTGTCCCCGGCCACCGTGCTCAACATGTGGCAGTGGGGAGACCAGAGCCTGGTCGAGCGTTTCCTGGACAAAAGCCTCCTCACTTTCCGGGCTACCCGGCAGATCGAGGCGACCAGGCGGGAGATGGCAGCACTGAAGAGTCAGCTCGAGGGTGGGGTGCTCAAGGGTAAGAAGGCCCGCGCGGCGCAGCACCGCATTCGCCATCTGGGCCGCCGGGTAGAGGAACTGGCCAGGTTGGCCCAGGGACCCCGGCGGCAGTTTGCGGCTCTGCTCGACGTACTGGGGAAGCTGGGCTACCTGGGGTCGGAGGGACTGCATCCGCGCGGGATGTTCGCGGCCCGGCTCCGTTACCAGGAGATCCTTGTCACCGAGATGGCGTTTCGGGGACTCCTCGTGAAGCCTCCTGCGGCTGATGTGGCCGCCATCCTGGCCGGGGTGGACTACGAGCCAGGGCGTTATCCGGCCGTGGAACCCCTTCACCTCCGCTCCATGGCCGGCGTCCGTCGCTTGCAGGAGACTCTCGTGCGCCGGGGGGTTCCTCCTGAGTTCTGTCGCTGGCACCCGGAGCCCTGCCTGCTGGCCTACCGGTGGTACCAGGGATGCTCTTTTGCCGACCTGCTGGGCCTTACCACCCTGCAGGAAGGCGACATCATCTCCATCCTGCGCCGGGAGATAGACTTGCTCCGCCAGCTGGAGGAGGCTGCCGCCAGCCTCTGCCTGTCCTACCACTCCATCGCCGCCCGCGAGGCCGGCGAAACCTCCGCCGGGGTGGCAGCCCTCGAGCGGTTAAGGGAGAGAGTGAGTCACATCCGGGCGCGCCTTGACCGCGACGAAGTGCAGGCCGTGGTGTGAACCGGCAGGCGGCTTGACAATTCTATCATGAGGGCTAAAATGCGATTGCAGGAGGTGTTGGGCGGTGCCGGTGTACGAGTATGAGTGCGAGCATTGTGGCGTGTTTGAGGTCTACCGCAGCATTACCGCCGAGCCCCTCGAGAAGTGTCCTCAGTGCGGGGGCAGGGTCCGCAAGCTCATAAGCCGTCACGTCAACGTGATTTTCAAGGGATCGGGGTTCCATACCACCGATTACCGGAGTGAGGAATACCGCAAGCGGGAAAAAGAAGAAAAGAGCCAGGCGAAAGACAGCACCGCCGCCAGTTCGTGAGAGGACGGCGGCGACCGAGGCAGGGCCGGCCATCCGGCCCGTTTTTGTATCCTGGAATAGTTTCACGCAATGGTGGAAGGCATTGGCCGACCGGGGCGAGAAACTGAAATAGTACATACCCGAGCGGAAGGGAGGAGGCAGCGTGCCGGTTTCGGAACTGGAGCCCCAGGCCTTGCGGCTGGTGTGTGACCCCAACTGCTTTCCCTACGAGACCACAGACCAGGTTCCGCCGCTGGAGGGGATGATAGGGCAGGACCGGGCCATGCGCGCCATGGAGTTCGGCCTGAAGGTGCGCAACCCGGGCTACAACATCTACATGGCGGGGGTGCCGGGCACAGGCAAGACCACGTACGCCCAGGCCCTGGTGAGCGAGGTGGCCCGCCAGCAGAAGCCCCCCGATGACTGGTGCTACGTTTACAATTTCGACGATCCCGACCGTCCCGTGGCCCTGCGCCTGCCGCCTGGGAAGGGCGGGGAGTTCCAGCGGGACATGGAAGAACTGGTCCAGGACCTCAAGGTGCACGTCCCTCGTGTCTTCGAAAGCGCGGACTACGAGCAGCAGCGGTCGGAGACCATGAGCAAGTACCAGAGCCGGATTTCCGAGGTTCTGCGCAGTCTCGTAGAGCGGGCACGGGCGGAGGGGTTCGCTCTCCAGCAGACGGCAGCAGGCTTTCTGGTTGCCCCCCTTATACACGGTCAACCCATCACCAGCGAGCAGTACCAGGAGTTGCCCGAGCAGGTGCGCCGGGAAATCGAGCAGAGGAGCACCCAGGTCCAGGAGTGGATTTCCGAGGCCCAGCGCCAGGTGCGGTTGCTGGAGAAGGAGGCCCGGGGAGCCATCCGGGAACTGGAGCAACGCATTGCCCGGGTGGCGGTAGGACCCCTCATCGAACGCCTCCAGGAGAAGTGGCGGGAGTTTCCCCTGGTGGTGAACTACCTGTCCCGGGTGGAGGAAGACGTCCGCAGTAATCTGGAGGAATTCCGGGCGTCCGAGCACGAGACGGCGCCCGTGCCCTTCCCCTTTGCCCCACCCCGCCAGGAGCGGGAAAGCGCCGTCCTGCGCTATCGGGTGAATCTCCTGGTCAACAACGCGGGTGCCCAGGGGGCGCCGGTGGTGATGGAAACCAACCCCACCTACTACAATTTGTTCGGTGGGGTGGAGTACCGCAGTCACATGGGGGTCATGGTCACCGACTTCACCATGATCCGAGCGGGGGCCGTGCATCGGGCCAATGGCGGCTACCTCATCCTGCAGGCCCGGGATGTGCTGGCCAATCCCGGTGCCTGGGACGGCCTCAAGCGTGCCCTCAAGAATCGCAGCATCCAGATCGAGAACATGGGGGAGCAGTTCCGGCTCATCCCGACCCGCACCTTGCGTCCGGAGCCCATCCCGCTGGACGTGAAGATCATCCTGGTGGGGAACGCTCTGCTGCACATGCTCCTCCATTACTATGACGAGGACTTCCGCAAGTTCTTCAAGGTGAAGGCCGACTTCGACACCGAGATGCCTCGCAACGCCGAGAACCTGGAGGGTTACTTCCGGTTCCTGGCTTCCCTCTGCCGCCGGGAAGGCATCAGGCACCTGGACCGTACTGCGGTGGCCAAGGTAGTGGAGTACTCTTCCCGGCTGGCCGGCAGCCAGAAAAAGCTCTCCACCCGGTTCAACGAAGTGGTAGAGGTGGTTTACGAGGCCAACGTGTGGGCGGAAGGCGACGGGAGTCCGGTCATCACGGCGGCGCACATCGAGAAAGCGATCGAGGAGAAGGTCTACCGGTCCAATCGCATCGAGGAGAAGATCCGGGAAATGATCGCCGAGGGAAAGATCCTCGTCGATGTGGACGGGGCCGTCGTGGGCCAGGTGAACGGCCTCTCGGTGCTCCAGGTGGGGGACTACGCTTTCGGGCGTCCTTCCCGCATCACCGCGCGCACCTTCCTGGGGGAAGAGGGCGTGGTGAACATCGAGCGGGAGACGGAGATGTCGGGCAACATCCACTCCAAGGGAGTGTTGATCCTGGGAGGGTACCTGGGCGGGAAGTATGCCCAGGACAAGCCGCTTTCTCTCTCCGCCCGGCTGTGCTTCGAGCAGACTTACGAAGAGGTGGAGGGCGACAGCGCATCCAGCACGGAACTGTATGCGCTGCTTTCCAGCCTGTCCGGTCTTCCCCTGCGACAGGATCTGGCGGTGACCGGTTCTGTCAGCCAGAACGGGGAAGTGCAGCCCATCGGCGGTATCAACGAGAAAATAGAGGGATTCTACGCGGTGTGCAAGGTCAAGGGGCTGACCGGACGGCAGGGCGTGATCATTCCTTATCAAAACGTGGACGATCTCATGCTTAAGGAGGAAGTGGTGGAGGCGGTCCGGGCGGGCAAGTTCCACATCTACCCCGTGCGCACGGTGGATGAAGGCATCGAACTCCTCACGGGTGTCCCTGCGGGCACCATGCAGCCCGATGGTACCTATCCGGAGGGGAGCCTCCACTATCTGGTGGATGGCAAGTTGCGGGAGATGGCAGAGAAGCTCACGGCGTTCGCGGGTGCAGCTCGGGGCCGTCCCCGCCCCAGTCGGCGCAATCGCCGAGGAGCAGGCGATGCGCCTCCCGATGAGCCCGACGAAGAGTGACGAGGTGATGGCACCGGGCGGGTCGGACGCCGTAGCAGGAAGCGGACCCGCCAGTGGATCTCCACTTCTTTGTCAGGATGATGTCAGGTTAGACGACAAACAGTTGACTTTCGGTGGGGCCCCGGCGTATGATGCAGCCGGGGCCCGGATTTGGCCGGGAATAAAAGGGGGAAAAGGGGGCGAACACCTTGGCCGAGGGCGACGACCGCTTACCGGTGTACCCAATGCGGGTGGTGTGCGGTATGACCGGGCTGACCGAGCGGCAAATCCGCTACTGGGAAAAGCTGGGGCTCATTAGCCCGGCCCGCACGCCGGGAGAGCAGCGGCTTTTTTCCCAGGCGGATGTCCAGCTCCTGAAGCACATCAAGCGGCTGAAGGAAAGCGGGATACCGCTGCGCAGCATCAAAGCGCGCATGACCCGCTTTGCGGGGCCGCTGGCTGGCCCGGTACCCATCAAGGGTGCCCGGCTGGAGAACGGGTGGCCGTACGAGGATGCCCGCTCGCGCTTCGGTGTCATACCGATGGCGCCCCAGGGTGTGGAACGGCCGGAGCGCCGTCAGGCCCCCCGCAAAGCACCCTGACAGCAGGGATGGCAGCCCCCGCAAAGCACGCAAAAGTAGGGAGGAGAGCGAAAAACCATGCCCAAGCTCACCAGGGAGGATGTCCTGGCTCTGGCCAGGGAAGAAGGGGTAACCGAGATACGCTTACAATTCACTGACATCCTGGGTATTATCAAGAACGTGGCTATCCCGATAGACCAGTTGCCCAAGGCCCTTGATGGCCAGGTGCTCTTTGACGGATCCTCCATAGAGGGCTTCGTGCGCATCGAGGAGTCGGACATGCTCCTGGTGCCGGATCCGGCCACCTTTGTGCTGCTACCCTGGTCGGATGACGGCAGCCGCGTGGCCCGTCTCATGTGTGACGTGTACAATCCCGATGGTACTCCCTTCGTGGGTTGCCCTCGCCTGGCCCTCAAGCGAGTGGTGGCCGAGGCCGAGGCCATGGGGTACATCATGAACGCGGGCGTTGAGGCGGAGTTCTTCCTCTTTCAGCGCGATCCGGACGGGCGTGGTACCACCCGCACCCATGACCAGGCTTCTTACTTCGATCTGGCTCCCATGGACAGGGGGGAGGATGCCCGCCACGATATGGTACTGGCCCTGGAGAAGATGGGCTTCGAGGTGGAGGCCTCCCACCATGAGGTGGCCCCCGCCCAGCACGAGATAGATTTCAAGTACGCCGACGCCCTCACCACGGCGGATAACCTGGCCACCTTCCGCTGGGTGGTTCGGCGCATTGCCTTAAACCACGGGCTGCACGCCACCTTCATGCCCAAGCCTATTTTCGGGGTAAACGGTTCCGGGATGCACACCCACCAGTCCCTTTTCCGGGGTAACGAAAACGCTTTCTTCGATCCCGCCGCCCCCAACCAGTTGAGCTCGGTGTGCATGCATTACATCGGCGGGCTCATGGCCCATGCCAAGGCGGTAACGGCCATCTGCAATCCCCTGGTGAACTCCTACAAACGGCTGGTTCCCGGATACGAGGCGCCCGTGTACATTGCCTGGTCGGAACGCAACCGTAGCCCCCTCATCCGCGTACCCGCCCGGCGCGGCCTGAGCACGCGCATAGAGTTCCGCAGTCCCGACCCCTCGTGCAATCCCTACCTGGCCCTGGCGGTCATGCTCAAGGCGGGATTGGATGGGATCAAGAAGCGCATCCAGGCGCCTCCTCCCCAAAACCGTAACCTGTACCACATGACGCCGGACGAGCGGGAGATGCTGGGGGTGGACACCCTTCCCGGCACCCTCTGGGACGCCCTGCAGGAACTGGACCGGGACCCCGTCATCCAGGAGGCCCTCGGGGATCATATTTACCACCGGTTCCGCGAGGCCAAGATCATCGAATGGAACGCTTACCGGACCCAGGTCCACCCCTGGGAACTGGAGCAGTATCTGCAGGTGTTCTGACCGTCAGTGCTCACCGGTGGGCCGAGCTGAAACGGTAAGTTAGCAGGGGGCGCGTACCAGGGCAGGTGCCGCTCAAGCAGGGAGATACGGCCAGCGAATAGAATCCTAACAGGGAGTGCAAGCTCCCCCGGAGGCAATCCGCGGGGGGCTTTGCATGCGCGCAGGGGTGGCGACGGCCGGGGTGAAGCTGGTTCTGGTGAGCGCGTGCCTGCTTGGTGTGCGGTGCCGCTACGACGGCGGAAGTAACTTTTCCCCGGAGGTGGCGGGCGCAATGGGGACGTGCTGCCTCATCCCCGTGTGCCCGGAGGTCCTCGGCGGGCTGCCCATTCCCCGGCCTCCTGCAGAGGTGGTGGGCGGGGACGGCACCGACGTGCTGGCGCGCCGCGCCCGGGTAGTCACGCGCGAGGGCGGGGACGTCACCGATGCTTTCGTGCGTGGGGCGGAAGAGGTATTGCGTCTGGCCAAACTGGCGGGAGCGGAGGAAGCGTGGTTGAAGGGACGCAGCCCTTCCTGCGGGGTGAAGTGCATCCACGATGGCACGTTTTCGGGCGGCATGCGGCCGGGGCCGGGGGTGACCGCTGCCCTGCTCGGTAAGGAGGGGCTCCGGCTGCGAGAGATCGATTGAGACGTACTGCGCGGTCTGGCCTGGGTCGACGAGGTGGGGGGTATGGGCGCATGAAAGCAGTGGTGAAGGCAGGACCGGGTCCCGGCGCTGAGTTGCGCGAGGTGGAGGTGCCGCGCCCGGGGCCGGGTGAGGTGCTGGTGAAGGTGAAGGCGGCCTCCATCTGCGGCACGGACTATCACATCTACCGCTGGGACCCCTGGTCGGCGGGGCGGGTGAGGCCTCCCCTGGTGCTGGGGCACGAGTTTTGCGGAGAAGTGGTGGAACTGGGGCCTGGGGTGGATACCCTGGCGGTGGGGGACTACGTCTCGGCGGAGAGCCACGTGGTGTGCGGTTCCTGCTACCAGTGCCGCACGGGGCAGGCGCACGTGTGTCAGAACACGAAGATCCTGGGGGTGGACCGGGACGGCTGCTTTGCCGAGTATGTGGTCATCCCGGCTGTGAACGCCTGGCGGAACAGCCCCACCCTGCCTCCCGATGTGGCCTCCATGCAGGAGCCCCTGGGGAACGCTGTGCACACCGCCCTCTGTTTTCCCCTGGTGGGCCGCACGGTGGCGGTGGTGGGGTGTGGTCCCATCGGCCTGTGTGCCGTAGCCATATCGCGGGCGGCGGGTGCGGCGAGGGTGTGGGCGGCGGAGGTGAACCCTTATCGGCAGGAACTGGCGGCGCGCGTGGGTGCGCACCGGGTGATTGACCCCCGCCGGGAGGATCTGGCCCAGGTGCTGCGGGAAGAGACGGGCGGCCTGGGTGTAGACGTTTTACTCGAGATGTCCGGTCATCCTGATGCCATTCGGGCGGGGCTGCGGGGGACAAGGTCGGGGGGTGAGGTGGCGCTCTTGGGATTGCCTCCGGCGCCCTTTGAGTTGGATTTGGGCGATGAGGTGGTGATGCGGGGCCTCAGGGTGCAGGGGATCACGGGCCGGAAGCTGTGGCAGACCTGGTATCAGGTGAAGGTGCTGCTTGACTCGGGGGTGCTGGATGTGACCCCGGTGATCACCCACCGGCTTCCCCTGGAGGAGTTCGGGCTGGGCATGGAACTGATGGCGCGGGGAGAATGTGGTAAGGTAGTGCTGTACCCGGGCGGCGCGCTCTCCTGACGCCTTTCCCCTGCAGGTGGGTGCGGACCGCAAGGGACGGGGACGACTCTGGAGGGAGGTGTATTCGTGGCGGGTGCTCTTTCTTACCTGGAGGACCAGGTGCGGGAGTTGAAGGAGCAGGGGATATTCCGTCCCCTGGCGGTGCTGTCGGGCCCGCAGGGCCCGCGGGCGGTGATCGATGGCAAAGAGGTGGTGAACCTTTCTTCCAACAATTACCTGGGGTTGAACACCCATCCCCGCCTCGTTGAGGCGGCGGTTGAGGCCACGCGCAGGTACGGAGCGGGTTCCGGTGCGGTGCGGACCATCATCGGGACCATGGATCTTCACCTTGAACTGGAGCGGAAGCTGGCCGAGTTCAAGCACACCGAGGCGGTGCTGGTGTTTCAGGCCGGGTTCACGGCCAACACGGGGTGCATACCTGCTCTGGTGGGGCGGGGTGACTGCATCATATCGGATGAGCTCAACCACGCTTCCATCATCGACGGGGCGCGGCTTTCCCGGGCGGATATCAAGATCTACGCCCATCGGGACATGAACTCCCTGGAGGAGAAGCTGAGGGAAGCCGAGCGGGAAGGTTACCGGCGCAAGCTGGTGATCACGGATGGGGTATTCAGCATGGATGGGGACATCGCGCCGCTTCCGGAGATCGTGGAGTTGTGCGAGAAGTACGGTGCCATCTCGTATGTGGATGATGCCCACGCCTCGGGTGTACTGGGGAGGAACGGCCGGGGCACGGTGGACCACTTCGGGCTGCACGGGCGGGTGGATGTGCAAATTGGCACGCTGTCCAAGGCCATCGGAGTATTGGGTGGGTATGTGGCTGGTCCAAGGGTGCTCATCGAATGGTTGACGCAGCGGGGTCGTCCGTTTTTGTTCAGCACGTCCCATCCGCCTGCGGTGACGGCGGCGTGCATGGCGGCGATTGACGTGTTGCTGGAGGAGCCGCAATTGGTTGAGCGGCTGTGGGACAATGCCCGCTATTTCAAGGAAGGGCTGAAGAAGCTGGGCTTCGACACGGGCGCCAGTGAGACACCTATCACGCCGGTGATCATCGGCAAGGGTCCGGAGACCATGAAGTTCTCCGACCGCCTATTCGAGGAGGGGGTATTTGCCCAGGGGATCACCTATCCGACGGTGCCGGCGGAGAAGTCGCGGGTGCGGACGATTGTGACGGCGACCCATACCCGTGAGGACCTGGACTTCGCCCTGTCTGCGTTCGAGAAGGTAGGGCGCGAGCTGGCCATCATCTAGACGTTGCTGGGTGGCTGCGGTGCAGAGCGTCGGCGGTACATGATGGCTCCCAGAATCAGTGAGATCACACCCAGCCAGCCCAGCGGGTCTGCCCGGGCGAAAAGCCAGGTTGGTCCCGGGCCAGGGGATATACGTGCCAGGAGAAGGCGACTTCCGGGCGGGGAAAGGGTGGTACGCCAGGTGGGGGCATCGGCTATCAGGCTGATGCCCCCAGCTGCACTCCAGCCACCGTAGCCGGGGCTAATGCCCCCACCTGTGCCCCAGCCGGCGTGGAGCAGGCTGATGCCATGGGAAGCAGCGTGTGCCACCAGATCAAGGGGGGAGAATCCGGCGCCGGCGGTGGTTAGTGCCAGGGTGGATCCGGGGGCAGCCAGGCGAGGTCCCGCCACCAGAGAGGCCAGCTGCCTCACCGCCCAGCCTGAGTCCGCCCGGGGGGCGGGGGAGGATATAAATGGTCCCCCTACCAGGGGAAGGAAGGTCGCCTGGAGACCGTCAATAGGAAACACGAACGCCCGGCCGGGTTCCAGGCGCTGGCCCCGCACCTGTCCATCCCCCCGGGGTTTCGGATACACCACTGCTACCCCGCGGGCGAGGCCGTCGGGCGTCCAGAACCCGTAAGGCAGTACCAGTATTGCGCCAGTGACGCGGGCCAGCCTTACCAGGTGGTCCCCGCCCGCCCTGTCGGTGACGGGATCGAAATTCAGGTAGTCAAGTGGCCACAACACCAGTTGGGCACCCTGGTCCCTGGCCTGGCGGGCGCCCCGTTCCGCCTCGGCGAGCAGTACGGTGGTAACTCTGCCCGCATCCGCTGCCTCGAGGGCTTGCCAGATCAGGGGGTGGGTGTGGTGAGTCCACCCCGGTTGCACCACTGCCACGGTGATACCGCCGGGCGCCGAGCGGGGGAGCAGCCCGGGGGAGAGCCAGGGGACCAGTACTGCCGCCGCCAGCAGCAGGGCCAGGCCGGGGAGGGTCCAGCGCCGGACCTGCTTCCACCGGTGGTACGGCGCCGGTGGACTGCCCGGGGGCGAGGTGCCGGCGGACGGGGTGCCCGGGGGCGAGGTGCCCGTGGGCGGGGCGGCGCGAACCGGAGTGAGACGCAACAGCGCCTGGACGAGCAGGAACTGGGGGAAGGCCACGGCCAGTGTGGCGCAAGATGGTCCCATCCATCTGGCCAGGGGGTAACAGAGAGGATGAGCATGGGAGGCGGCTACCCAGGTGGCATGCCCCCACGGCTGCCCCAGCGCGTGAGCCAGGAGAAGCCTCACTTTCTCGATGCCCACCACCTGCAGGGTTCCCAGCAGGGCCAGGAAGCGCCAGCCCGTGCGGCGGTGAAAGGCAGCGTCCCCCAGCACGCAGGCCCACACCGCGAGCAGCTCTAACCCCCTGGTCAGATACCCGGATGCGGGCTCAGATGCCAGGAATATAGCCCAGCCCAGGACGGGCAGGAGGGCGGACGGCACCGGGGCGGGTTGAGGAATGACCAGGTGCAGACCGAGGAGCAGGGGAATCCAGGCGCCGGCCGCCAGGGGTGAATACCCGGGGCTCACGCCGAGAGAGAGGACCATACCCGAGGACAGGGCCAGCACCAGGCCTGCCATCCACCTCACTGCCCGCTCTGCCTTGCCGGGTCGCATGGGGGACGCCTCCCGGGGTGGTTCGCCGGCTGGGGTCCGGGTCCGGCCCCACAAATCCACCCCTGCCAGATGCTATGCTCCCAGCGGGAGGTGTCTTCCTCGTCGCTATCCCCGGCCCTTCTGCCGCCGCCCGGGCTGCCACCAGCAGAGAGAATGTCACGAAGGGTAGTGAAACGACGAGGTCCGGCCACAGGGTCAGGCCGGCGCGGCCCATGGGCCGGGTGCCTCCGTTCCTTCAGATTTGGTACTGTCGTTGCACGTTAAACCGGTACTTGTCCCCCCGGTACGTGGCGCGCCGGTGCTCCAGGGGATTCCCGCGGTCGTCCCTCACCAGGGAAGTGACCACGAATACGGGGGCTCCCCTGCGCAGGTGCAGAATGCGGGCAACTGCCTCATCGGCAGCCAGTGCTTCGAAAGTTTGCTGCACGTTCACGGTTCTAAGGCCCAGGATCTCTCCGTAAAGCTCGTACATGGTGAAGGCTTGACCCTGCCCGGCCCGTTCCCGGGCCTTTTCGGCTACCTGCGGCCCCAGATGAGGGGGAAGGTGGGAAACATACAGCACCATGGGATCTCCGTCCGCCAGGCCCAGGGTGCTTATTTCCGTCAGGGGCGCTCCTGCCTGCGTCCCCAATAGGGTGGCCAGGGCGACGTCAGCGGGCACGGTGCGCACGCCCAGCACCCGCATGGAGGGCTGCTGACCCTGCGCGCGGATGGTTTCGGGGAAGCCGGTGATTTGCACCAGCGGCTGGGCGATCTTGGGAGGAGCCACGAAAGTGCCCTTCCCGTGAATGCGCACCAGCAGTCCTTCCTGCTCGGCCTGGGCGAGGGCCTGGCGGACGGTGGTGCGGCTGACCCGGAAGCGCTCGCAGAGTTCCCGCTCGGAGGGCATGCGTTCTCCCCGCGCCAGCTGCCCGCTCTCGATCCAGTTCTGTAGGATTTCCTTCAGCTGCGTGTGCAACGGCACGGGGCCCTGATGGTCTATGGTCAGTCGTCCCGTTGCCACCCTGCCACCTCCGCCCATAGCAGCGACGGTGAGAACCAGGTCATGCATAGGCCACGACCACATCATACCACGGCGGCAATGTAAGGAAAAGGGCGGCTGGCTGCGGTCGCGGTTGACACCCACTCCCAGGGGGTGGTAAGATTTCTTTAACTGAATAGGTGCGTCTGGTTGGCATTCCACCGTGGTGGAAGTCCGCCCGGTGCGCTGAATCTCCCTGCGGGGAGAGCGGGGGACCCAACTCCGGGGGCGAATCCCGGCCGCTGCCGGCGCTGCTTAGCCGTACGGCCGGGTAGGGCTAGCTCCTTCGGCCCGAGCCCGTCAGCTAACCTCGTAAGCGTGGAAAGGGGGACGCTTGGGCATGCCCAGGGTCTTCCCTGGGCATGTTCTTCCCCACCCGGGCGTCATCAACCGAGAGCGGAGGTGTTTCCCATGAGTCTTTCCGCGCGTGAGTCGAGAGGGGTAAAGGTGGTGGTCCTCGTCGACCGGAAGCCGGCGGGCGCGAAGGTCGAGCGCGATCCCCACGCGCTGGTGCAGTCGCGCGCGACCGCCGCGGCAGTGGTGGCTGCGTTGCGGGAGCTCGGTCACAACCCAATACTCGTGGAGGCCACGGGAAGCTTGTTCAGGCGGCTGGCGAGCGTTAGTCCCGACCTGGTGTTCAACCTGGCCACCGGGCTGGGTCAAAAGAAGCAACAGGCCAACGTGGTTGCTCTGCTCGAGGCGGCAGGCGTTCCCTTCACAGGCTCTCCCCTGGAGAGTCACGTGCTGGCCCTGCACAAGCCCCTGGCCAAAATGGTTTTCCGCCACTGGGGGATCCCCACCCCCGCCTTCCAGGTGTTTCAGGACGCCGACCAGCCCCTGCACCCGGGGCTGCCATTTCCCCTCATCGTGAAGCCCACCAGCGAGGGTTCCAGCGTGGGCATCGGTCCGGAAGCGGTGGTAGGGGACGAGAATACATTACGGGCAGCAGTGGCCCGGGTCCTCAACGAGTATGGCCAGTCGGCCCTGGTCGAGCAGTTCATCCCCGGCCGGGAGTTCACGGTGGGGATCCTGGGCAATGACCCGCCGGTGGTCCTGCCGCCGGAAGAGATAGTCTTTCCGCCCGAAGAGGTCGAGGTGGCGGGCGAGATTTACGGCTACGTAATGAAGGAGCGAGACCGGGTCGAACGCTTGTGCCCGGCGCCCCTTTCACCCGGGCAGCGGAAGGAAATCGAGGAGATGGCCCTGCTTTCGTTCCACGCCTTGGGGTGCCGGGATTACGCTCGTGTGGACATCCGCATGGACCGGGCCGGGGTGCCGTTCGTGCTGGAGGTAAACACCATGCCCGGTCTGCAGCCGGGGTACAGTGAGCTGCCCCGGCTGGCCCAGGCCGCCGGGCTGGATTACGTGAGCCTGATCGGCCGTCTGGTGGGGGAGGCACTGGACCGCTTCCGCCGGGAGAGCGGCAATGCCCTGTTCCGCTGCACCGACCGGCTGGCGTTTAGAAGCAAGGTGGCTCCCCTGGCGTTGTTTTCCCCGGGCAGTTGGCCCGCCCGAGAGAGCCTGGCCCACTACCCCGCGTGCGACTGACCCGCATTGCGTTTTCCCCTGCGGCAGGAAAACGGCGGGGTCACGGCGAAGAGAGGGAAAACTCCGGTTGTAACCGGTCACAACCAGCTTCCCCGCGCGCGGCACACCACTGGCTCTGCTGTGCACGACGCATCGGGGAAACTGGCAGGACAAGAAGGTGAAGGAGGGAGGAGCATGCGGAGAGGCGTGGGGCGAGCCTGGTATTGGGCACTGCTGCTGATCCTGGCCGCAGGCCTGCTGCTGCCGGGCTGCGCGAAGAAGGAGGCAACCCCTGAGCCCGCGGGCAAGACCCTGTCCCTGGTGATCGACGCCGAGGCCAACCGGAAGGATGAAGCGGAGGCCATTGCCGCCAATCTCCGGAACATCGGTGTGCAGGCAGAGGTGCGCGTTTGGGAATGGAGCGCCATGAAGGAGAAGATCCTGGCCGGTGAACGGCAGATGTACCTCACCGACTGGGGGAGCGCCTATTTCGACCCGTTCGACCTGGCGGTGCCCAAGTTGCGGACGAAGGACCGCGGGAACTACTCTTTTTACAGCAACCCCGAATTCGACGCCTGCATGGACAAAGCTCTGACGAGCATCGACGAGGCTACGCGTAAGGAGGCATACTTCAAGGCCCAGGATATACTCTATCAAGACGTCCCGTGGGTCTTCGGCTACTTCCGCGAAGAGGTGGAAGGTGCTTCTGCGGATATCCAGAACTGGCAGCCCAGCATGGATTCCCGCATCAACCTGCACGACGTGTCTCTCAAGGGCGGAGACACCATCGTGGTGGGGATGAAGACGAACAAGATTGTAACCCTCGATCCAGCGATGCACAGGGAGCGGGACACCGAGACGGTAATCCGCAACATCTTCGACGGGCTCGTCACCCGCACCTGGGATGGCAAGGTAGTGCCGGAGATAGCGGAGTCCTGGACTAACCCCGCCGCCAACATCTACGAATTCAAGATCCGCAAGGGCATCAAGTTCCACAACGGCGAGGTGCTGGATGCCGACGACGTGGTGTTCACCTTCCAGCGCATCCTGCAGGAAGGGGCCATTGGTGGGCAGTCGTCGCCGCGCAAGGGGCTCCTGGGTCCTTTGGAGAAGGTCGAGAAGATAGATGCCCACACGGTGCGCTTCACCCTGAAGAACCCCTTCCCCGTTTTCCTCCAGGCTCTGGTTCACTTCCAGATCGTACCTAAGGATTACATCAAGAAGGTGGGCGACCAGAAGTTTGCCGAGAAGCCGGTGGGCGCTGGTCCATTCAAGTTCAAGGAAGGCCGGCTCGACGACCAGATCGTGCTGGAACGCTTTGACGGTTACTACGGTGGTTCTCCCGACCTGCCGCCGGTGGGTCCCGCTCCCGCCAAGCGGGTGATATTCCGCATGATGCCGGATCCCGCCACCCGCATCGCGGCCCTCAAGGCCGGGGAAGTGCACATCATCCAGCAGGTACCGCCCGATATGGCCGCGGACCTGGAGAAAGACCCCAAAGTGCAGGTCAAGAGGGTGCAGGGGACACGAGTGTACGCAGTGGAGATGAACTGCGCCAAACCCCCCTTCGACGACGTGCGGGTGCGCAAGGCCATGAACTACGCCGTAAACTGGGACGAGATCCTGAAGACCGTCTACGGGGGCAGGGCCACCCGGCTGGCGACGTGCTTCTTGCCCAGCGGATTCGGATTCAACCCCGATTTGAAACCCTACCCCTATGATCCCGAGAAGGCGAAGGAACTGCTCAAGGAAGCAGGATACGCCGTCAAGTAAGGTCGGGGGATTGCGGTGCGCGGAGTAAGGATACTGGAGCGGGTCCTGGCTGCCATCCCCATCATGGTAGGTATCGCGGTGGTCGTCTTCGCCTTCATGCGCTTCATGCCCGGTGATCCCGTGGACATCATGATCGGGGAAGCCGGCGGGGTGACCGAGGCGGAGATCGAGATGCTGCGGGCCCAGTTCCAGCTGGATAAGCCGTTGCCGGTGCAACTGGGGCTTTACCTGGGGCGACTGGCACGCGGGGACCTGGGTTACTCCATATTCCGCTCCCGCCCGGTGATTGACGTCATCGCGGAGACCATCCCGGCCACGGTGGAGCTGGCCATGTTCTCGCTG
>JBFLXJ010000007.1 GCA_040757085.1 Bacillota bacterium
CCATTCTCGCCGCAGTTTCTGCCGCGCACCACTCGCCATCACGGACCCTCCCCGAATTGATGAACTTCGGGGAGATTATCCTTCAGCGCCGAGCAGCACACCAGGTGGGTACAGTTTGACGCTTACGAAGTGGCCAGCACCAGGTGCGCCACCCCCATCGCCCCGGCCAGCCGCCGGGCCCGTTCTACTTCCTCCTGGGGGTGGATGGGGGAACTGGCAGTGACCGCCAGCACCCGCTCCCCCAGCACCTCCCTGGCCTCGTACAGGAGAAACGTGCTGTCCACCCCGCCCGAAAACGCCAGAACAGCACCCGGTAAACGACCGAGAATCTCCCTGAGACGCCTACGCCTTTCCGTCGACATTGGTTTAACCGCATTACAGCGATCGACTTGCTGTCAGACCTGCCACACCAAGGACCAGACATGGCATGTGGTAACATCTGATCGGTGTCAGGAAGCAAGCCAACCGCTGTCATTCTTGGCAGCCTGAGCCGATTGGTCTTGCACTTCCGAGTCTCTGCCTGATCATGCCCACGGCCATCCCGAGCATAAAGCACGCTGCACCTTCGATGGAGACACCGGCAAAATCTTCAAATGGGACGGACACCACAACGCCCGTTCCGCCGGAGTCCCGAACCGTTGCAGTCACACAACCACCCTTTGCCGCTTCGATGACCCGGAACTCGACGCCTTCAACAGCTAGCTCAAATACCGGGCTTAGCTGATCAAGTTCTCTTCCGAGTCTACGGACCCAGTAGCTCATGTTCACGCAAATCCCCCCGGAACGGCTCGGCTATACGCCCCTTTTGGGGACTTAGGTCCTGCATCGGACCAACCAGCGGACACAGGGTAGAGGACTGCTCGTCGAACGCCAGCAGCAAACTCCGGGCTACAATGACGGTCTTCTAACCAGCGACGATACTGGTGATCTCTTTGACTAGCGATTCAAACTCCTCCTCCGTGAGAACCCGATGCAACCTAATCGACGCGTTCTTGACCGCCAGCAAAAGCTCCTGCAACTTGTCTTCGCTCAAGTGCGACATACCCATTCTCTCAACCCAAAGGCGAACCGAGTCGATTCCGCTGTTCTTCCCAAGAACAACGGAGGGTGCTTTGTGCCCAACGAGGTCCCAGTGGAACGGCAGCAACTCAAGAGGCAACTCCTGGCCGCAGTTCCGGTACCAAGTGGAGATAATCCCTGATTCGATGGAGTAAAGCATGTCTCCGACTATTGGACGATTCGAAGGGAAAGATTGGCCCGACGTTTCCCTAACGAGCCTAGACAACTCGTATACCTTGCGGAAATCAACACCAACATTGACGCCATACATTGTCAACAGCGTCAACACGACCTCCTCGAACGGGGCATTACCGGCCCGCTCCCCCAACCCACTCACTGTGGTGTGAGCCACCTCTACCCCATTCGCGAGCGCAAGAACCGTGTTTGCCGTCGCAAGTCCGAAGTCGTTATGGAAATGAGCCTCGAGGGGTTTGTCGACCCGTCTTCTCACACTCCTTACGAAATATGGAACGGCGTGAGGTGAAAGTACTCCGAAGGTGTCGACCAAGCCAAGCGCGTCCATATGCCCATGAGTAGCGACCTGGTTAATCAACTCCAAAAACCAGTTCAGTTCGGCCCGCGTACCGTCGATCGGGAAGAAAACGACGTACAAACCACATTCCTTGGCGTACGAAGTTGCCTCCACGGCAAGGTCGATAGCCTTGTTCAACGGCCATTTATAGGCATTGCGGATGATATGCTCGCTGGCGGGAATCTCCACCACTACTCCCGAAACGCCACAATCTACTGCCTTGTCCACGTCTTCCTTCATGCAACGACAGAATGCAAACACTTTACACCTCGTCCCGATTCGCTTTGTTATTTCCGCTACTGCTTCCGCATCCTCCCTTGACACGGCCGGCATTCCGGCTTCGATGCGATGCACCCCCGCTTCCGCGAGCTTTTCGGCTATCCGCACCTTTTCATCCTTTGTGAAGACTACACCTGCTTGCTGCTCGCCGTCCCGGAGGGTTACATCGTGGATAAGGATCTTTTCAGAGAACGATGCGCCCCCCACTGCCTCAGGTTCATAGTTCCAGGGGCTTACAAACCAGTGGTCGGTCTTCCACGGAGCCTGCATCTCAGCTTTCCTCCCTTTATCCTCGAGTAAGTCAGTTGCTCCACAAAACAGACTCTCCTGCCCCAACGGCACGCACTACAGATGTCCGCAACCATGAGAAGGGCGAACTAAAACCCGTGCTTTGAGACGCCGCTCATATCTCATGCCCAACCTCGAATCCCTCCCGCACTGCATCCTTTATCTTCCTCGGCTCGCGAGCATCGCCGATTACAAATACGGAGCCCACCCGACCAACTGCACCCTCGTCCGTAAGGGCAAGCCGGCGCGAACGAGACCCAGTCGCTAAAACAACTGTATCCCCCGCATACCGTTGAAGACCGGCCGCGGTTCGAGTCTCGACGAAGCCGGTTCCAACCGACACAACTTGCTGACCTACGACCACCGAAACCCCCCTCTCCTTAAGCTCGCGCAGAAGATGAGCTCGCGTGAATGCTTCCACGTCCCGACCCACCTCGGGCAGCATTTCTATGACCATCACCTCCTTACCACGCATGGCAAGGTAATGGGCTGTCTCAAGGCCGACGTACCCTCCCCCCACAACAATCACTTTATGACCCGTGAGCTTACCGCCGAGCACCTCCCAAGCGGTGCACGTGGTACCGGACTCGACTCCGGGAATTGGCGGAATCAATGGCTCGGCGCCGGTTGCCACGACAAGGACATCGGGCGAATGCTCCCGCACGATCTCAGCGGTTGCCTCAACCCCGAGTACGATGCGTACCCCCGCCGCGGTAACCGAACACACAAGATACTCAAGGTATTGCGCAATGTCCTGTTTGCCGGGGGGGACCTTGGCCAACAACAACTGCCCCCCTAGTTGATGTGACCTCTCCAACAATGTGACCGTATGCCCCCGTTCGGCGGCAACCCTCGCGCATTCTAAACCCGCCGGCCCTCCGCCGATGACCAGGACCCTCTTGGCTTGAGCCGCACGGGCCGGGGGCCTGGGGTACAGATGCTCCCGGCCAACCCGTGGATTCACCGTACATCCGATGGTTTGCTCCGACCTCAAAGCTGCATGGCATTCATTGCACGAAAGACATGGCCTACCTCGTCTTTGGGAGTCGTCTGCTGCGAAGCTGGGCCAGTCAGGTTCTGCGATCAAGGCTCTGCCGAGTGCAATAAGGTCAGCCTTGCCATCCTGTAGTGCATTCTCGGCGATCTCCCGCCTGTTCAGCCGCCCCACAGCGATCACGGGCGCACCTGAAGCAGCCTTGACCATCCCCGCTAGGTCGACCAAGTGCCCCCTAGGCAAGAGGTACGGTGCGATGGCAGTACCTATAGACGCCGGGAAATCCCGGCTTCCTGCTCCCGCGCTTACGTGAAGGATGTCCACGCCTTCCCGAACCAACTCACGGGCAAAGTAGCACGCCTCTGTGCTCGAAAGCCCTCCTGGGAGAAATTCATCCGCACTTAAGCGATATATTATTGGGTACTCGGAACCAACGGCCCGCCGTACCTCCCGCACTACTTCAAGAGGAAATCTCATCCGGTTCTCCAGAGTACCACCGTACTCGTCGGCTCGCTTGTTAAAAAAGGGGGAAAGGAAGCTCGCTAGCAGGTACCCGTGAGCCCCGTGGATTTCCACAGCATCAAACCCAGCCTTTCGCGCCCTAGCCGCCGCCGCCCCGAACTGCTCCGCGATTAACCGAATTTCCCGCCTTCTTAGCTCCCGCGGTATCTCATACTCGCCAAGAGCTACCGAAGAGGGGCCAACCGTGGGTACGCCTGTGATCCTGCTGCTGGTCTGCCGCCCAGCGTGACTCAGTTGAATTGCGGCCCTGGCCCCGCGAGCCTTGATAGCATCGGCAACGGCAGACAGGCCCTCGATTCTCCCGTCATGTTCCACACCCAACTGGCGTGTCCGGTGCCTGCCTGAATCGGCCACGAAAGCTGCTTCAACAATTACCAGTGCGCAGCCACCCACCGCACGCTCTGCGTAGTACGCCAGGGTGGCCTCAGTAGGTGCTCCATCGCCGGTACCGAGATTCGTGCCCATCGGTGCCATGACGATCCGATTCTTGAGGGCGAGCTTGGGGTGTTCAAACGGCTTGAACAAGACTGACATCGACCGCACGCTCCTCTCCCGCTATACGCATACTGTTACTACTCGCTGTCAGTGGGAACAATAACCACCTTGCCCTCTGTCCCACTACGCGCAGCGCTCAGAGCCTCCGAAGCGTGAACTAACGGCACCTTTCTCGTGACTAGTTCCGCAAACGGATAGATCCCTTGACCGAGAAACTCAAGCACACGCCAGACATCGTACGCCTCAAGGGACCAAGAACCGAATATCCGAGCCTCCCGATGAGTCAGCATCCGATACGGGTTGAAGCTAACCTCCCCCACGTCAGCACCATAGCCCACCTCTACCACGATCCCCCCGCGGCGAATCAGCAACAAACAAGTCGGGAATGCCCTTGGGTTTCCCGTACAGGAGAAGACCACATCGGCGCCATGACCATCGCTCATGTCTTTAACAGTCTGCGTGACGGAAGCAGCATCGACCGTAAACCGACAGAACCGTTTGGCCACCCGAAGCCGCCCCTCCGCAACGTCAGCTACCACCACCGTCGCCCCTCTTTCCTGAGCTATGGCCGCGCAGTAAAGTCCTACGGGTCCCGCACCCAGCACAACCACCAGATCACCAGGAAGGAGGGCAACTTTCCTGTGGGCATGCATGGCTGTCCCGCCAGCACAGCCAGCGCTTACAGCGGCCTCAAAAGTAACTGCGTTCGGTATGTGGAACACCGTACTACCAGGCAAGACGTACAAATACTCGGCATAACCGCCCCGAAAATGCGGCGGCTCCGAACACACGAACGGAGCAATACCGTAGATCAAACGGTTATCGCAAAGATTGGGCTCTTTTCTAAGGCAAGCTCGGCAGTGTCCGCAGAAAACGCTTAGGAACACCAATACCCGGTCACCGGGTGCGAAAGAGTCGCCGAACGGATCACGACAGAGGGGATCAGCCTCCACAACCCACCCTACGATTTCATGGCCCGGAATCATCGGATACCGGGAATCTGGCCGCTTGCCCTCAAGAATGTGTAAGTCGGTACCGCAAACACCCGCCATAGCTACTTTGATTACCATACCCCCCGGTTCGCAGGGAGCCAAAGGGTATTCACGGATCTCCAATCCGCGTCCTGGTCCGGGCAAAACTGCTGCCGCGCCACGCCCCATCGAAAACCCTCCCCGATGCACTTCGTTTGGTGCAGCATCTGATGCCGCTTACCGAAACAGTGTCGAATTCATGCACCTCACCGGGCGCCGGACGGTACATTGAAACCCCATGCGACGCAACACATCCTGCTCCAGGTCCACTCCCGGAGCCACCTCAGTCACTACCCACCCACCAGGAGTCAGCTCGAGAACAGCCCGCTCTGTCACCACGACAACCTGTTGGCCTTGCCTCAATGCACGTTCACCAGAAAAAGTAACCTGTTGCACTTGCGGTACGAACTTGCGGATCCGACCCTCTGACAAGATTTTCAGCGACCCATCGTTAATACCGACCGACAAGCCAGCAGCCGTAAAGGTGCCGCAGAATACCACCTTGCGTGCGTGCTGGGATATATCAATGAACCCCCCTGCACCCGCAAGGTGGTCATCGAACCTACTGGCGTTGACGTTGCCCTTAGCGTCACATTCTGCAAAACTCAAGAAAGCAATGTCTAGCCCTCCGCCATGAAAGAGGTCAAACTGGTAAGGTTGATCAATGATGGCTTCGGGATTTGCTGCGCACCCAAATAACACCCCTGGCAAAGGCATGCCTCCAACGATCCCCTGTTCAATCACAAACACCACGTCCTCAAAGAGGCCTGCCTCCAAGGCAGCTTGAACCACAAAGGCGGACGTCCCGTAGCCCACGTTCGCGACCATTCCGGGAGCGAGCTCGCGAACTGCCCGCCTGGCGATCACCGCTTTCACATCACCAGAGGGAAGTGCACCCTGAACCCTCGCCAACCTAAACTGTCCACTAAGCGCTCCATCGAATTCCGATCGGTAACTTTGCCACTGCTGCTCATCTACCACCACGTAGTCCACCAATGTGCGAGGAATTTTGACGAGCTTTGGGTCGAGTGTCCCCCACTTGACGACCCTTTTTACTTGTGCGATGACTATCCCCCCGCAAGCCCTTGCAGCTTGGCACGCCGATATCCCTTCAAAGGTGGCACACTCATGTTCATAAGAAATGTTGCCGTACTCGTCTGCCATGCTGCCCCGGACGAGCGCAACATGCACGGGCACAGCACGGTAGAACAAATACTCTTCTCCCTCGATGCAAATCAGAGTGACGAGGTCATCCTTCGTGACGTCGTTGAGCTTTCCGCCCCCAAACCTTGGATCCACAAATGTCCCCAGGCCAACTTTGGTAACGAGCCCCGGCCCTCTGCGGGCGATTTCCCTCAGAAGTTGAGCCAACACGCCCTGGGGGAAGTTGTATGCTTCCACCTCATTGCCTAAGATCATCTTGGCGACTGCGGGAAGCAGCCCAAAATGACCGCCTATGAACCTCTTCACCAATCCCCTGTGAGCTAAATGGTTTATGGAACGGTCAATCCCGTCACCCAAACCGTTAGGATGGTATATCGTCAAATCTTTCGGGGACCCTGTCCGCAAGTACCTTTCCTCCAGAGCCAACACAAGCCGTTCGGCATCCGCGAATCCGCCACTTCCTCCTTCCACGACGACAGTATCCCCGTCCCGTATCTTGGCTACCGCGTCCTCCGCACTGACGAACCTAGCCCTGCATCCCATCTCCACCGCCTCCGTCGAAGCGCATCATATGAGGCGCAAATAGCTCTGCCCCACGGCGGCAACCACTCCATCCTGCCGCGTGACGCTAGCATCCAGAACTATCTCGCGCTTCTCCTCGTTCTTGTTGCTGACCTTGACCGTTGCTGTGACCGTGTCTCCAATCCGCACGGGTGCGACAAAGCGAATATCGTACCGAAAAGACACACAACCGGGAGGCGGAATTCTTTCGGCGAGAAGCCTCGTGGCAGAAGAAACATAAGCCACCAGCAAAGCCCCATGTGCGATCCTAGTCCCGTACCGCGTACCCTTCATGTATTCCTCGTTTATGTGGTTCGGGTGAAAATCGCCGCTTATTCCTGCGAACAAGTACACGTCCACTTCTCCGACCGTCTTTGAAAACGACGCAGTTTCACCTATCGGAAGAACATCCATCCTGGGATCAGTCACAGTGTTTCCCCCCTACGGCCAGCCTTTTAGTGCCCACCATACGCAGTGCTGGACCAACGTCCGGCATCGTGATGATGGAACGGACCCCGATACTGTGCACCCGATGTTCGTCCATATATCTATCCGGTCATCCATCCGCTCGCTCTCAGCGCTTTGAATGCTGACTCTTCCGCATACCAGTCAAGCGGCGGACAACCCGGAACCACATGTATTTTCGTTCGGCCTACCAACTTGGAACCAGGTGCATCACTAAGCTGCCGCCTGAGAAGGTATGCCATCCCTGCCCTCAACCCGCAGTTTCCCACCAACCATATCTCGTCCGCATCAAGTGCGCCCGCAAGGGGAATCGGCTCCCTGCCAATTATGACCGCATACGTCTTGTCCACCTCCACTCGAGGAGGAACGACCTTTATGCGCGGCCGGCACCCAGGACAAATCCCGCCGGCATGCACTCTAACGTTCGGGTTCGGATTCACGAACTCCAGCACAGGCCGTTTGAATACCGAAGCGACCGCCGAAAGCTCTTCACCCACGATGCGTATCTGGTCCAAGTGGGCCACGCCCAAACCATCTTTTTCTGCCACCTGCGTTGCCACTGACGCACGCGGGTCATAGCCCATGAGGGCAGCCCCGACCGCATCGGCGGCCACAACATCATCGCTGGCTATCACGAGGTTTACCCTCTTCGGCGTGCCTGCGTGTGGCCCGTAGCCCTCCATGGCTACCATGCCGTCAATTATGGTGAGTCCCGGTCGGACTACCCTCGCAATATCGGCAAGTACATAGCCTAAGTCGATCTCCCTGTGAAAGCGCTTTCGCTGCTCGAACGGAATGCAGCCCAGCAAGTTCTTTATCCCAAGGGTTACCTCCTGCATGAAGCTAGTCTTCATTTTGGGTACGCTTACCACCACGTCTGCCTCTACAACCACCCGCGGCAAGCTCAGGAAGGGGAACACATGAGCATCTGGGACTGGCACTTCCACGCGAGGCTCCTCATCGAAGTACACAGCACGGACTCCCAGGTCTCGAACCACCTCGGCTAACCCAGTAACGCGAAAGGCATCACGGGCCCTGGCTCCCCAAGCAGGTGCATCGCCGACCCAAATTTCCTGAGCTCCCTCCTCCTTCACCCATTCCAGCACCGCTGCAACCACCAGGGGATCGGTTGTCTCAGGTCTGACGCTCGGAGGTACCGGTAGAGCCAGATTCGGCTTGACCAACACTTTCTTGCCCCGTACGTCGAGAGAAACCCCGGCTCCTCTGAGCAACGCGACAACTTTCAGCACCGCCCGCCGCGGAGACGAATCCTGGACTATGGCGACCGTACTCGTGGCATTCACTGTCCCATCCACCCTCCCTCAGACTAGTCCGGCACTCTCAATAACCTGGGGAACTAAATGTTCCCAACCCATCGCCATTATGTGCGCCCCCTGGCATACCTGGCGCAAATCCCTGATCAGCTGCGCAGCCACGGAAACAGCAGCTCTTTGTGCGTCCTCCCCTCCTTCAAACCGCGCCAGCAAGTCTCCGGGCACTTTTACCCCCGGAAGCCTGCTCAACATGCTCTGGAGGAAGGTTACCGACTTGATTAAAACGACCCCGGCAATTACAGGAACATCGATGTTCCGGATAGCTGCCTCAAGTTGACGCACGTCGAACACAGGCTGCGTCTGAAAGAATTGGCATCCTGCCGCGACCTTTGCACGCGCCTTCGCAACCTGTAGCTCGATCGGAGCCAAATGAGGGTTAAAAGCGGCGCCCAAGCAAAACGACGGGCTCCCCCGCAAAGGCCGACCGCCCAGGTCCGTCCTCCCTTCCAACCGCTTCGCCGTCCACAGCAGGGAAACCGAGTCCAGGTCAAAGACGGCACTCGACGCAGGGTGGTCTCCCGTTACCGGGTGATCACCGGTAAGACAGAGGACATTCCGAACACCAAGCACATACGCACCCAGCAGGTCGGACTGCAACGCGATCCGGTTCCGGTCCCGGCATGTGACCTGCAGAATCGGCTTGATGCCCGCATCCAGCAACAGATGGGCAGCAGCCAAGGAGCTCAGGGCCATGTTCGCGCCTTGCTGGTCTGTGACATTTACGAAGTCCACCACACCCTTGAGGTACTCAACTCGGCCCAAGAACCTGTCAACCGACGTTCCCTTGGGCGGTGTCAACTCGACCGTGATAATGAACCCGCGCTTCGCGATAGCCTCGATGACAGTGCTGCTCATCGTTTCCATCCCACCACGCTCTCAAGTATTTCGGTCAGGGCACCCCGTACGTCATCTGGTGGCAAAGACTTGCGATGATCACGTATCCGGCACGTCCGCTCCAAACCAAGCGAGCGTCCACTTGCGAGCATCCGCTCCCAAATTTCTACCCAAGCGCACCGACGATCAGGGAACACCTCACAAGTTCCATCGCGAGAGCCCCCACAGGGGCCATTGAGCAAGCCCTTGGCGCATCGTGAGATTGGGCAAACCCCACAGGTCAAGTGAACCTGGCAGTCGCCGCACTCCCTGCACATCTCAGGTCCCCACGGCTGCCCAACCCGCCCACCAAGGCTCACCGTGTCGCACGATGCAATAACGACCTTGTGCGAGACAAGCGCCGAAACACTCTGAACCCCTACACCACAGGCGCCAACAAGCACGCACTCCGCACTGGCCAGGTCACCGGCTTTCCGCGACAACCAAAGCCCGGTGAGGCTCTTCTCGCAAGCAAAATCGACAACCAATTCCCCCACCACTGCCTTACCCCACTCACCCAATAACTTCCTCATCCTGAGGATTCCAGCCGTGCCACCATTCCCAAATGCCTCAGCACACCCCGAACACCCGACCAAGAACACTTGCTCCATACCGGTAAGTAACTCACGGAGGACTTCCGGTTTCTTAGCCACGGTAACGATCAAGTGCACAACCCCCTTCTCGCCCGTCCCTAATCGGCCCCTGAAGGCCGATTCGCCAACCAAACCCCCAGAGATGCCTAACTAGTTCCCCATGAAAAAGTCTGGGGTGCTGAATGGCAGAAACCCGTGATTCCGTAAGGCTTCCGGCCCATAAAAGGAGGGATCCTCGCCTGCAGGATAGAATGGTTGAGTTGGCAACGCAAACCACCCATCCAGAGGGGGAACCCCATGTCCTGGTTCGACAGGACGAAGCGTTCCTCCTGCGAGGTGGCACCCGGATGCTGCGCGAGACCCAGCCCCAGATCACCCTGTGGGATGCGGCACTGCCCCCGGAGTTGACCCAACTCAGCCCCGAACTTGGCAGGGTGGACAAGATCCTCGACGACGACCGCTTTCTGGCTCCCTACCGCCGGCGGTTCAGTAAGAGAATCGGCCGCCCCACCATCCCCTTGGACACCTTCCTCCGCCTCATGTACCTCAAGTTCCGCTACGGCCTGGGATACGAGACCCTGGTGCGCGAGATCTCCGACAGCGTCATGTGGCGGCGGTTCTGCCGCATCCCCCTGAACCAGTTGCCTCCTCACCCCACCACCCTGATCAAGCTGGTGAAGAGGTGCGGGCCGGAGACGCTCAGGGAACTCAACGAGTTGCTCGTCCAGAAGGGCCGGGAAGAGAAGCTGATTCGGGGCAGGAAACTGAGGGTGGATACCACCGTCGTGCAGGCCAACATCCGCTACCCAACCGACGCCGGCCTGCTCGCGGACGGGATCAGGCTGGTCACCAGGGCGGTCAAGAGGATCCAGGCTTCCGGAGTGGCCGCAACCGTCAGATTCCGCAACTCCACGCGCGCGGCCAAGAAGAGGCTGCTTGAGATCGCGAAGGTGTTGCGCTGCAGGACGGGTGATGCCCGTGCTGAGGTGGACCGGGTCACGGCCAAGATGGTGGTCATTGGGCGCCGGGTGGCCCGCCAGGCTGGGAAGGTTCTCTCGCAAGCCAAGGCTGAACTGTCCCGGGGCGGGGTTCAATGCGCGGTGGGGGTAGAGCGTCTGGTGCACCGGCTCGAGCGCGGTGTCGCCCTCTTGGGACGGGCTGTGGCTCAAGCAAAGCAGGTCGTGGCAGGCAACCGCCACATCGCCGATCGGCTGGTCAGCGTGTTCGATCCGGATGCCAGGCCGATCAGGCGGGGCAGGCTCAAGGAGCCCACCGAGTTCGGTTACAAGGTGGCATTGCAGGAAGTGGAAAACGGCATCGTTTCGGGGTACGAAGTCGCTCAGGGGAATCCACCGGATGAGAAGTTGCTGCCTGCTGCGGTCAAGCGCCATGAGGGGCAGTTCGGGAGGCCGCCCAAGGAACTTGCCGCCGACCGGGGCTTCTCCAACCGGCGCCAGGAAAGGGAACTTCAAGGGCGAGGGATCGAGCACGTGTGCATCCCCTACAGAGGCAACAAGAGTGCTGCCCGCAAGGTGTTTGAGCGACAGGCATGGTTCAGGCGCCTGGCGAGGTGGCGGGCAGGGTGCGAGGGCAGGATCAGCCTTCTGAAGCGGAAGTTCGGGCTGGATCGCTGCAGGTCCCGGGGTCGTGCGGGGGCGGAAACCTGGGTGGGTTGGGCAATCCTGGCCCACAACCTGAGCAAGATGGCAGCTCTCACGTGAGACAGGGTGGTTCAGGGGCAGACAGCCTCCTCTCGCCAGGGAGGTTGGGATTGGGTGGCGCCCCGCGGGGGGCGTTTTTCAGGGGGAACTAGCTACCACCCCCAAGATAGGCCTTCCATACTGCGTCCTGCGAGCGCAACTCGGTCGGTGTACCCTCCAACTTGACACCCCCCTCAGCCATCACATAAACCCGATCTACGATCCCCAAAAGCAGCGACGCGTTCTGGTCTGCGACCAACAGGGTCATTCCTGTACCCCTTAAAACCCTGAGGGCTCCGATGATCTCTCGTATCACGACGGGAGCCAAACCCAGCGACGGTTCGTCGAGGAGGAGAACCCTGGGGTCAGTCACAAGCCCGCGGGCCACCGCAAGCATTTGTTGCTGCCCACCGCTGAGGCTCCCCGCCCTCGTGCTCCACCTCTCGCGCAACACCGGAAACAGCCCAGTTACGTATTCCAACCGCTCACGACGTTGTCGAAGAGAGAACTTTCGCGAATCCAGAGCAACCAGGAGATTATCGCCTACCGTCATATCGGCGAAAATCATACGGCCCTCTGGAACATGGCAGATGCCAAGACCTACTACATCCCAAGGCTTGAGCTTATTGAGCACGCGACCTTCGTACCGAATGACCCCACCCAAGATCCTTGTGAGCCGCGAAACCGACCGCAACAGCGTGCTCTTGCCCGCCCCGTTCGGCCCCACGATCCCCACATACTCTCCGGCACGCACAGAGAGGGAAACCTCTTGCAAGACCCTTGCCGACCCGTAACCAGCAGTGAGGTTTTGCACCTCAAGCACTAGCATTCGCCCCCCAGATAGCACTCAATAACGACCGGGTTGCTTTGTACCTCCGAAGGAGTACCGTCTGCAATTACCCGACCCCGGTCAAGAACCACAACGCGCTCCGCCAGCTGCATCACAAATCCGATTCGGTGCTCCACGATGCACACACGCACGCCCTCTTTGGCAACTTGCTCTACAACTCTACCAAGCTCTGATGCTTCTTTCGGCGACAAGCCACCCGCGGGCTCATCGAGGAAAAGAAGCTGCGGGCCCCGGGCGATAGCAGTCGCCACCTCGAGCACCTTCAACTGCCAGTACGCCAGGCCCACCCGGTCAACTGCAGCCGAGCTCCTCAAAGCGGCCCCCAGCCCCGCGCTCTCAAGAAGCTCAAGTGCTAGATCGCGCCACCAACTCGCTTGCCGACCGCCCGCCTGCGCACCAAAGGACACAAGCAGAGAGTTCGCTATGTCGACATGCCCGCGTACAGACACCCCTGACAAGAAACGCGGTATCTGGAAGGTCCGAACGATACCCCGGCGTGCCACTGCATGGGGCGGCCACCCGGATATGGCTTGTCCCCTCCAACGCACCGTCCCGGCCGTAGGCTCAAGGAACCCGGTCACAACGTTGATCAGTGTCGTTTTTCCCGCCCCGTTCGGCCCAATCAGGGCCGTGATCCTCTCCTCACCGAGGCGAATAGACACACGATTGAGAGCATTCACCCCACCGAAGTTCTTGCTCAGCTCAACTAACTCGAGCAACGCTCGTGCCCTCCCTACGGCGTTCGACAAGGCCCATTACGCCCCTCGGCATAACAAGGATTACCACCACCAGGATTAAACCGTAAGTGACAAGGCGCAACTGCGGCCCCATGCGCAGGACCTGAGGAACCCAGGTCAACAACAACGACCCTAACAATGGACCGACAACGGTACCTCTGCCTCCGATGAGAACCATCATAAGGACCTCTATGGTGCCGCTTACGCCGAACTGCTCCGGTGTCAAGCACGACATAAATGGCGCGTACAAGCACCCGCCGAGAGCCGCCAAAGTACTCCCTACAACAAATGCAGTTAACTTGGCCACCTTGCTGTGAACACCCAGTGCCTCGGCCAAGTCCTCATCCCCACGGACAGCGATCCAAGCCTTGCCCAAGGTTGTCTTTGTGATTACGATCCAGACCACGAGCGTAACGCAAAGGAAAACCGTGAGCACGGTATAGTACCATGCCTCGGGGCTGCTGATTTCAAAGCCCAGTATTCTCGGCCGCTGAAGAACCAGCAAACCCTGGGTCCCCCCTGTCAACCTTTCCAAGTTAGTAAGCAGTAAAACCACGCTCTCCCCGACCGCCAATGTGCTGATGCCGAAGAAGTGACCCCTTAGCGCGAGGCCCGGGTAACCAACCGCTGCTGCGAGGAAACTCACGGTCGTCATACCTGCCAACAACGCCCAAACGTACGGCCACCCCCCTTTCGTCACCAAAAGGCTGCATGTATAAGCCCCAAGGCCCGCAAACGCCATGTGCCCAAACGAAAACTGGCCGGCATAACCAAATAGGACGTTGTATCCTGTGGCTATGATAGCGTATATCAGGGCAAGGCTTAGTACGGTCAGCGTGTACTCGCTTGCTACCAAAGGCAAGATGAACCCGAGTAACACGGACACTCCGATCACCAACAGCCGGGTTTGTGACTTCACTCAAACTACACCTCCGTCTTAGCGCCCGGCTTTTGAAGCCACCAGGAGGCCTGCGTACAGGAGGGCGTAGGCGAACAAATCCTGCCACTGAGCGGCCGTCAGTGCAGTTCCCACACTCTCGACAAGACCTATTGCTAAGCCAGCAACAAATGTGGAGGTAATATTACCCAAGCCCCTGTAAGCTCCACCCAAAAGAACCGCCGCAAACCCCTTCAACACGTATCGTGCGCCCAGGTACGGAGTCAGAACAAATAGAACACCCAGCCCTACTCCAGCCAATGCGGCCAACATGCCACTGAAAACATAACTCGCTGCCTCGACTCTGTCCGCATTGACACCTACAAATTTAGCTCCGTCTATGTTGCACGCCGCAGCACGGATTTGGCGTCCTATCCGGGTGCGCCCCAGAATCCACAACGCCGCCGCCAAGCTGACCACCGATAGGCCGATAAAGAGACAGCGGAGGACCGGAATCGAAGCGCCAAATACCCTCAACGAGCCCAGCGAAGGCACGTGAATCTCTCGGGCCGCCCCTGTCACCGCCAACTCCAAACCATTCTGGATGACGAGCGATAGGCCAGACGAGATAATGAACCCGTTAACAAGGTCTCGCTGCGTGAAATGAAAGGTTCCGCGGGCAACCAAGGCCATCAGCAAGCCTGTGCAGACTATCCCAACGGGCGCAGCAAATGGCAAGGGGAGGTGCAACGTTCCCAGCAGCATCCAGACCAGATAGCCGCCAAGCACCATGAATTCACCCTGAGCGAGGTTAAGGATGCCCCAGAGACCAAACGTTACTGCCAACCCAATCCCCACTAACCCATAGAAAGACCCCAGCGCTAAGCCATTCAGTACAGCTTGCAACAACGCGGCCACGCCCTCGCACCCCCACCGGTCATCAGTCTTCCCCGCGCCTACCGGGGGGAGAGCAGGTACCGAACGTCCTAAAACTACTCCTTCACCTGCTCCCCCCACCTGTGCCACAAGATCTCTATACTATCCCGAGTCCATAGGCCGCGCCCCCTGCTCAGGATAAGGGACGCAACAAGGAGGCGTGCCCTCACGGCCAGGACAGGCTGCGCCGATCACCAATACTTTCCTCCCTTACGGCGTTACGTGCTCTCTCTCAATCTGACCGTCATGTACGTCGTACATGAAGTAGTCGACCAAGATTTGTCCTTTACCGTCAAACGAGATGGTCCATATTTTCCCCTCGTATCGCATTCCGTGCAATGCGGCCGCCAACTTGGGAACGTCCTCGACTGTTCCGGTTTTCTTCATTGCCTCTACGATGGCATAAAGCGGTTCATATACCGCCGCAGCCCGAGGAATCATGGCATAGTCAGGCTCCCTACCGAACAGGTGCTTATAATCTGTAATGAACTCCTGGACGCCCGGGAGAGAACGGGTTTGCGGATCCAAGAAGTTCTTTTCCTCTACTCCGATGAAATGTCCCGAGGCAATATCGTCCTTCCGCTCAAGGGCAACCTTGGGCGTTATTCTGTTCGTCGCGAAGTTCCGGAATCCCAGTTCCAAAGCCTGCTTCAACATGGGCCTGACATCCTCGTCGGTGTTACCCATGAACAAAAGATCCGGCTTGAGCGCGGCTATCTTGCTCAGCTGGGGATAGAAGTCAGTTGTTCCGGTGGGATAGTACTCTTCAGCCACGACCTCTAGACCCCGTGCGCGGCAAGCCTCTGAGTATATGGGCACGAGCATCTTCCCTAGTGCGTTGTTCTGGTCTAGAAACGCCACCTTCTTGACGCCCGGAATTTTTCTGAGCACATAGTCAACAAGCTTGTTCGCTGTACCGTTTGGTCCGAAATCTGCATTGTAGCAGTTGAACGAATACTCGTAACCAGGCTGCCCCAACATTTTTTGATGCGCCGTTGCCGCCGTAAAATGTAACACCTGCCGCCCACGGATGAGATCAAGCACAGGCAAGGTACACGGGGTCGTTTGCGTAGCAAACAGTATCTTTACCTTGTCAACATCGAGGAGACGTTTAACGAATGCTACGCTTTCGTCTGGTTTTGAACGATTGTCGTATATGAGCAGCTTGAGCTTATATTTCGTCCCGCTTACGTCGAAGCCTCCGGCCTTCTCTATCTGGTATGCTGCTACCTGCATCGCTTCCACTCTCGGAAGTCCCCAGACAGCCTGAGGACCCGTCTGTTCTATTACTACTCCTACAGGTACCTCCCTCAGGGAACTCCCTTGCTTGCCGCCGCACCCAGCAAGGAACACGGCAGCAGTTATGAGCAGGACAATCCACCCGCACGTTAACCTGCGCATCACGATTCCTCCCTCCTTGGTTGCGCACGCTTTCTCCTCCGCCCCTCTCCACAGGTTTTACCCGAAATCGGAATCCCACCTCCCTCGGATGGACCCTGCACCTCCACACGAGCACTTGTCAGGGCATCACGGATGGCGTCCACGTGTGCAGCCATCAGTTTCGAACTCTGCTTTGCATCTCGAGCCTCTAAAGCATCGACAATCAGCCTGTGATCAGACAAGGCCCGTTCTCGCACCCCAGGAAGCGTGACAGTCAATTCTCTACTGGCGCGCAGCAAACTCCCTATGCTCTCCATGATAGCCATGAGCACGGGGTTGCGGCTCGCTTGAGCAATGACGGAGTGTATGCGCAGGTCTGCCTCAAGGAAGCGACGCGGGTCATCGAGAGCCTCCGCCGCTTGGCTAATGCACTTACGCAATGCCGCAAGCTCGTCCTGCGTGATGCGTTGGGCAGCGAACTCGGCCACGGCTGCTTCCAGAACCCTGCGAGCCTCAAATAAGTGCTCGATAGTCATGACACCGAGAGACAGAAACATGCGGTAAGGCTCTATGAGGGATCCTGGCTGGAGTGAAGTCACGTATGTACCGTCACCATGACGTACCTCAAGAATATTCATCATCTGCAGAGCCCTCAAAGCTTCGCGAACCGCTGGCCGACCAACACCCAATTCAGAAGCCAACTCGCGTTCAGGAGGCAGGCGGTCACCGGCCTTCAGACGGCCGGTAGATATCATGGACACAATCTGACGGGCTACTTTTACCGCGAGGATGTCCCGCTCGATGGGCGAGAACGGAATACGGGTCAACGTATACCACACCCTTGCGTTCCAACTGACCAGCTGGGCATGCCACTTAACTGGCCTTACCACCATACCTTATTCTACGCGCACTCCGCAAATCCTTCTCGGCGGCGGGACCACTCCACAGGTCCTCAGGGATTAGTCGCAAGTGGCGGAAGTGTTGAGGGCTGAGTGCGTTGGGGCGCTTGGGTCTTTCCTACAGCTGAGTTTCAACCCCATGGCTACGGCAAGGGTAGACCCAGGTGGGCAAAGATCATGCGATGAAGCGGGCTAGCAACGTTGAACTGGTAGCGGCCAATCACCATAGTGTTTCCTTGGATCATTTCCAGCTGCCGCCTCAGCAACTCCTTTTCGTCTTCCCCAAAGACGTTGCCTGAGGAGTTCGCGGCGGCCAGGGCTCCGCCGAGAAACGCTACCTGCCTTGGTGCGTCAAGGTCATGCGTCGCACAAGAAGCATATCTCGACCGGACTGCGGGTCCGACGGCCACGGCAGCGCAACGCCTGCGCCTTTCTGCAGAAACTCGATCAGCAGATCACTCGCGGTCAGCCAGCCAGTCCTCCCGAGATATTCCGGGTCTCAACGGGATCCGCTGCAGGTCTGCCCTCACCATGAAGGGATGCCTGCCACCCCAACTGCGCACCCTACCCACTAGGAGCCGGCACCAAAAGGGCGTGAAATGATGCTTTTCTACCCTGAGGAAATCTCTGGATGCCGACCCGCTGGATGAGGATCGGCCCGGCGAGCTGGGCGGGACTCACGGAGGGGCGGCCGATGCCTGCATAAAGGTGGGCGAACTCCTCTTCCCTGAGGTTTCCCTGTTCCCAGGCCCAGGCGCGGAAGCGGGCCCAGAAGGACTTCTTGGGGATGCGGTCCATCCAGCCCCAGGTGTTTTCCACGTGCCAGTTGGTGTTGGCCCGGCCCAGCATCGGCACCACCGACCTTGCTCCAAATTGTTGCTACGAATGGATTTTAGAAGCCTAAACCTGGACCTGTGTTGCGGGACACGACAAGCACCTACTTGCAGGCAGGGCCAGGGAACCCCTGGCCAGAAGCTCATCCACAGCTCCCTCCCCCTCCCGCAAGCACCCGGCCCGCGCCTCCCCGGCTAAGGCTTACGCCCGGGACGAGGCCAATTGCTCCACCCCGGAGCAAAACAAAGGTTTTCACCGATTACTTAAAGATTAGCACGTTTCCTGCATAGGGTGTACCTCCCCCGTCGGGACCGTGTCAAGGGATGCTCCCCCAGCCCCCCCAGCAGCCCGTAAGCCCAGGGCAGCAAAGCATCCCTCCGTGGTACCGGAGCCGGTGGACCACATGTCCCTCCCTGGTGATAGTCTCAATGCCCCAGAAGCGTTCCACGCGGCCATGAGTCACATCCCTGTATAAGTAAGGCCTGCTCCTGAGCAAGCGGGGACGGCGATAGGGGCGTTCCGGCGTAACCGGCTGCAGGGCTAAGCGCAGAAACTCGTACAGTTCGGCCGCGTCGACTTCGGTCGGGAGAATGCCCCCGGCGTAACCCATGGCCCAGATAGGGGACGAATCGTAGTAGACTATCCCCTGACCCACAAAATGTCGGAAGCCGAAGTAGATGTCCCGGTACAGCAGTGCTCCCTCCCGGCATTCCAGTCGCCGCGCACCGGGTAGCAGCGGCGAAACGCTGGCCTCACCCCCCTGGGACGCGTATGTTTGTCGTTCACGAATAGCATTCGGTGTCAAACGGACGTTTCTCTCCGAACCTTTGCCGAGAAGCTAACCCTGCCCCCAAATGCGCATGCACCTTCCGCACGCTCCAGCAAATGCCCAAGTAATGCCGTGGGCCCCGTGCACACTATGTGGCGAGGAGGTGAGGAGCGTGCCCAAATTCATGAATCAGCCCAAGGTGCTCCCAGAGTCCGTACTTGATACCTTCAAGTACGAACTGGCGGATGAACTGGGCATCACGCCTAAGATCCGCGACGGGTACTGGGGTGATGTTCCCGCGCGCGAATGCGGCAGGGTAGGCGGCAAGATTGGTGGCAACATCGTGAAAGTTATGATCCGTCACGCCGAGCAAGCGTTGGAACAAAACCAGGGCCAGGGTCGCTCCACCTTCTAACCGGAGGTACGGTCGGGGGGCAAGCCTCCGTGGGGCGAGGGTGTCGCTCCTCGCCCCTTCTCACCCAAGCTCCCCCCTTTGCATAAGGGTTCCTCTCTACGGTCCCATGTGACCCCTGACCCTGAGCCCCCACTCGTCAAACCGGGCCAGCAGGGGCAAGTTCAGAGGAGGTGTTCTCCGGTGGCCAAAAATACCACGTCGCAAAACATAGACCTGCTTCGGCAGAGCCTGGGTCCCATCCCCTCCCCCGGCAGTGCCCAGACGCCGGCGGGATATCTCACCCAGGCCGTCACCACCATACAAAACATCCTCCGTCAGGAGCAGTTCACCTCGGAGCAGGAGTTGCAAAGCAGCCTGACCCAGTCCTCCACCAAGGTATCTCAATCCCAGCGTCTGGACCAGATGCTGACCCTGATCAATCAACTGGTACAGACGGCCCAGGAGGGAGCCGACGCCGTACGCCAGAACCTGCCCCACTTCCAGCAAACCCTGCAGGAATTGAAGACGCAGATCGCCGAAGAGGAAACTCAGATCGGCACCCAGGTATCCCAGGCCCTCCAGCAGGCGGTGTCGAGCCTGGCGCAGGCCCACGCTGCCATGATACAGGGCCAGTCATTCCGCGACCTCAACCGCTTGGTGGCGGAGGCCGAACACCTGGTGGCCCAGATCCAGAAACCCACCGACGTGGTTTCCTGATGCGTCCCTCGTTCCCTCTCGCCCCCGTCCTCGATGAGCCTTCAGCTGTGCCTTCGCCTGATACCGGCCGCTACTTCACTCCACGGGAGCCCACCACCCCCCGGGCCGTCCTCCCCAGGAGAGCCGGGTCACCCCGGAACGGGGCCGGTCGACCGGACTAACAGTGACTGAGGTGCCTTATGCCTTGCCGCAGGGCCTGTTTCCAGAGTTCGATGTGCTCAAGCTGGACCGGGCCCGGCGGCACCTGGGTCATCCAGTTCTTGATCTCCCGGGCGACGATGACGATGGCGTCCCTGTAAAGCTCCTTGCGGTCCCACCGGTCGGCGAGGCCCTCGAGCAGTTCGATCCCCTCCCCGGGCGGGTGGGAAAAGAGCAGGAACAGGGCGGGGTCGTAGGACGGGGGACGCAGGGACGCGTATTCCCAGTCCACCAGCCAGTAGCTGCCGTCCCGATCGGCCAGGATGTTGGCCGGTAACAGGTCCCCGTGGCTCAGGACGACTTCGGGCGCCGGGGTCCAGGAGCGCGAGGCGAGCTCGAGGAAGGAGACCGTATCGGAGTCCAGTTGGGGGGCGATCACCGGAAGATACCTCTTCAGCTTAGTGCCGCGCTCATATTCCATGGGGAGGTCCTGGGGCGGTACCGCCCCCTGAAGGCGCAGCACCTCCTCCAGGATGCCGTCCGCCCGAGCGCCCGTATGAAGGCGGAAAGCGTTGCGTTTCTCCGCCAGGGGCACCGCCTCCAGACGGTCAAGAACGAGGATCACCACTTCGTCCGAAACATGGCGGCCCCGCAGGGCGGGCACCCGCACGGGCAAGCAGGGATGCCCCTGCAAGAAACGCAGTTCGTGGCGTATTGCGTTGAGACCGTATCGGTCAGCATCGGTACGGGCCTTGACGAACCACTGGCCCGAAGGAATCGCCAGCCGAGCAGTGCGCGCCAGCAGATCGAGGAGCCGATCCACTTCCTCCCGGACGAGGAAGGGCTCGAGCGCCTGCCGGATTCCCGCAATACCCGGCCTCATTCGCGCTCCTCCTGGAGTTGGGAAGCGAAGAGGCGATAGAACTCGCCGCGTTGCCGCAGCAGGGCAGCGGGCGTGCCCGTTTCCACCACCCGATCGTCCCGGAGGACCACCACGTGATCGGCCACCTTTACCGTGCTCAAACGGTGGGAAAACAGGAGTATGGTACTGTGCTCGCGGGCCGCCACCAGGCCGCGGCAGACGCGTTCTTCGGTTTCACCGTCGAGGGCGGAAGTCGGCTCGTCGAGGATCACGAGGCGCGGGCGGGCGAAGAGTGCGCGCATGGGGGAAACGCACTGCTGCTGGCCGCCAGAAAGGCGTGAGCCCCTCTTGCCCACCTCGGTGCCGAGACCGTGGGGCAGCTCATCCCGCAGTGAAGCGTCCACGCTCAAAACCCTGACCACAGCCAGTGTACCATGCCGCTCCCTCGCGATCAACGCGCATTGCGCCGCTCTCACTTTGCGCCGCTCCCTCACCGGCAGGAGGACTTGCAACAGCTACGCACCCTCCACCACTGAGCTTCCGGAAAGCTGGGAGGCGCTTGCAGGAACATGCGTCCGCGTGGGAGAATTTAGCCGGGCTCCAGCCTCGTCTCCTGCGGAGAGTGGCCGGGGAGGTGCTTGCCGAGTGAAGATCCTTGTGCTAGGTGGCACCGGCACCATCAGTTCGTACCTGGTACCGCAGTTGCTGGAGCGTGGAGACAGGTTTACTCTCCTCAGTCGAGGCCACCGGAGGCAACCCTATCTTGGAGCTGTGGAGCATATCTCGGTCGACCGCTTCCGTGACGGGTTGAAGCCGCTGGCAGGCCGGGAGTTCGATGCAACGTGATGGTATACGCTGAGGGTGTGGCTCTAGCCCAGGTTGCCTGCCTGGGAAACCCAAATGCCGAACCAGGGACCTACCATAGGGGCGTGGTGAGTCACCGGTTCATGGAAAGCGGAGAAAGCCGAGGCTGATGGCAGCTTCCGTACAGCGGGGGCATGATGGAGCTGCCGACCTGCAGGACCGATGGGGCAGGTCGGCTGCAGACGGGATGCGGCAGGGCGGTGGTGAGATTGAGGGCGGAGAGGCCCGGGCAGGACATCCTGCTGTGCGATCTGGATGCTTTCTTCGCCTCCATTGAGCAGCGTGACCATCCCGAATTGCGGGGCAAACCCGTGATCGTCGGGGGTGATGCGTCAAGGCGGGGGGTGGTGGCCGCGTGCTCCTATGAGGCCCGCGCTTACGGAGTGCGGTCCGCCATGCCCATGCGCCAGGCCCTGGAGCTGTGTCCCCGGGCCATCGTCCTGCCGGTGCGCATGTCTCGATACCGCAAGGTATCCGACCGCGTCTTCTCCATCTTCGACCGGTTCACCCCCGATCTGGAACCGGTGTCCATCGACGAGGCATACCTGGCCGTCCCTGCAGGTAAGGGGGCGGAAGTCGCGCAGCAAATCCGCACCCTGGTGCGCAGGGAGCTCGACCTCCCCCTATCCGTTGGTGTCTCCTGCAACAAGCTGCTGGCCAAGATAGCCTGCCGGCTGGCCAAACCGGACGGCCTCCGCGAACTCTGGCCGGACCACGTGGCCGGGATCCTCTGGCCCCTGCCGGTGGGAATCCTGCCCGGGGTGGGTCCAAAAGCGGAAGAAAGGCTGCTGCGGGCGGGCATCCGGACCGTGGGAGATGTGGCGGCCGCCTCTCCCCAGCTCATGGAAACCCTCCTGGGGTCATTCGGCCACACCGTCTACCAGTATGCCCACGGCCGGGACGGGCGGCCGGTGATCACCCAGCATCAGGCCCGATCCCTGTCCGAGGAGATGACGTTCGCCACCGATGTGGGCGACCCCGAGCAGGTCCTTTCTGCCCTCATGGAGATGGCCGAGGAACTGGGCCATCGCCTGCGTACCGCCGGTCTCAGAGCGCGCACCATCGGGATCAAGCTGCGATTCCCCGATTTCCTGACCATCACCCGGGCCACCACGCTGCGGCAGGCCACGGATAGCGACAGCACCATCTACCGGGTGGCCAGCGAGCTTTTCTTGCGGCACCGGGGTAACCCGCCCTGGCGCCTGGTGGGGATCTCGGTTTCAAGCCTGGAAGAGTGGCAGCAGCTTTCTTTCCCCGGGCTCACGGGGGATGCCCCCGACGAGACCCCCGTGGACCGCACCCTGGATGCACTGCGCAGGCGTTTCGGCAAACCGGTGGTCTTCCGCGCCCGGCGGCTGCGACCGCAGGCACAGAGCCCGAAGCCCCCTGAAGGCGTCCCGCCCAGGTCAATGGCCAGCGGTCGGCCGGGGGCCTCCTCGGACGACGCCTCCCATGGGACCGGAGAGGAGTAGGAAATGGGAACAGTGGAACGAACGGCTGGTGGCCACTCGTTGGGGCTGAGCGTACCCGTCACCCCGCAGGCGCTTCGCCAGCGCGATCGTGCGGGCCGGTTATGTACCGGCCGGTGGCGGTGGCCAGTTCCTCTCCGTCCGCCCCGAGCAGGCGCGCGGAGACCTCCACCATCCGTCCTTTGCGGCGCCCGGCCCGCGCCTCCACGGTGAGGGGCCGGTGCAGGGGCACGGGCGCGCGGAACCGCACCTCCAGGCGGGCGGTATGACCCTCGCAGCCAATGGCGTGTACGGCATAGGCCATGGCCTCGTCCAGCAGGGTGCAGATCAGGCCGCCGTGGAGCATGCCCGGGTAGCCCTGGTGCTCGTCGCGGGGCAGGAACGAGGCGCTTGCCAGTCCGTCTTCGCAACTGAACCGCAGGGCCAGGCCGATGGGGTTTTCTCTGCCGCAGCCGAAGCACAGTGGATACTCACGGATGAGCAACCATTCACCCCCCGGCGACATGCCCGAGCAGAGCGGGCGGCTTAACCCGGAACCCGGACCCGGAACGTGAACCGGGAACCTGAATCGGAAACTAGATGGGGCGTCCCAACGCGATGCCCCGTTCGAGTTCTCCGGGGCATCCCGTTACTCCTCCCCGCCCGGGCGATGCAACCCTGTTGCCGGGGTCCGCGCTAGAGGGGGGATTTTGGCACGACGGTCAGTACTTGCCCACGTGCTTCACCATCCGGCAGGCCCACCGCAGCACCCGCCGCTGGGAAGCATCCAGGCGCACCCGCCGCCCGGAGCGGTGCCGCAGGGACACCAGGACCTGCGAAGAACGGCGGGTGCGTAGCCTCTCAAGGAGCACCTGCCACTGCCAGGGATACCGATCCCAGACCCGGTACCCGTAGGTCGCCCGGAGAAAACAGGGGAGGCGTTGGCGGATGATCCCGCCGAGGGAGGAATTGCTGCGTAGCCTGGGGGACCTGGTGCTGGGGCTGGAGCGCATCTTGACCTTCCTCCCCCGCCCACACGTGGCGCGCGATCCCGAATAGGCACCCCCGCCCCCGTCAGAGGGCAATGTGGGGTCAGGGGGCCCCCAGTTCGGCGAGTGTGACCAGACGCGCCCCTGCGCCGGTGAGCAGGCGAATGAGATGGTCGACGACGGCGGCGGTCTGGGGGCGGTCCGCATGGAGCATTACTATGTATCCCTCCCGGCAGCGGGAGGCGATGCGCCGGGCCAGTTCCTCAGGGGGAAGGGGCAGGTCGTCGGTGGCTCCCACGTTGTGCCAGAGTACAGTGGTGAGCCCCTGGCGGGCGGCAGCCGTGGCAACAGTGCGATCCATTGCGCCGCCGGGGGGCCGAAAGTACCCCGGTTCCTGTCCCGCGGCGGCAGCGATGGCAGCCTGGGCGGCAGAGATGTCCTTCTCCACGTCAGCGAGGGCCTGCCCCACCAGGACGTGGTGAGAATAGGAGTGGTTGCCCAACTGGTGGCCTTCCGTCACCATGCGACGGACCTGAGCCCGGGACGGGACCACTCTCTCCCCGATCAGGAAGAAAGTGGCCTTCGCCCCATGCCGGGCCAGCACGTCCAGGACGGAATCGGTGTTCCGGTGGGGCGCGTCGTTGAAGGTCAGGGCGACCCGGGCGCCCTGCAGCCCCAGCCGCGGCGGCGCGGCGGCGGCACCCGGCAGGAAGGTCTGCCAGGCGGGGCCTTCATCCTTGCCGCTCACCGTATCCTTCTCGGCCGCAGCCCGCTCGGCCTGGGGTTGGGTCGTGCGCTGTCCCGGGGACTCACGGGTGGTGTTTTGCCCCGAACCTGTCCTGGACTGCCCGGTAGTCCCGGCGGCCTTGACCTCCCGCACTATCAGCTTCTGCCCGGGCCGGATGAGATCCGCATCCCTGATGCGGTTCACCTGGCACAGCCATTTCACGGTGACCCCGTAGCGGGCGGCAATTGCAGCGAGAGTATCTCCCTTCCGTACCACATAGGTGGCGGCAGCCCGTCGTAGCGCAGCCAGCGTGGCCGGGCCCACCACTCCGTCCGCGACCAGACCGTGGTCCCTTTGAAAGCGTATGACGGCTTCCTCGGTTAGAGGGCCGCGGATGCCGTCGAGCGGTCCGCGGTAGTATCCGGTTTCCTTCAGCAGGGACTGGTACTCGCGTACCGGGACATCCGGACCTGCCCGAGCGGCTGGCACCACGGCCGTGACGAAAAATACGGTCAAAACCAAAACACACGAAAAGCGGATCATGGCTACCCCCAATCCGGGGGTAGCTTCCCCTTCCACCCACCACCTTATGCCTGGTCAGAAGTTCACGCCCACTATGCCGCCCAGGGCTCCCAGGATCACGCCGGCTGCCAGCCTGAGCAACCAGGGCCACAACGAGAACGTGGCTCCGAAGAAGAGCAGCCCAATGATGAGCACGATGAGGGTGAACAGGACCCCGGTCACCGCCCCATGCGCCAGGCCTCTTGCCCGGGCCCGTTGCCCAGCCACGAAGCCGGCTACCAGAGCCCCGATTCCCCCCATGACGTCCATGATGATCCGGGTGGCGCGGTCACCCAGATCCACCCACAGTAAGACCACGGCCAGGACGCAGAGCAGCAGCAGGGTCACCAGCAGTCCCGATATCGCCCCCCGGATCACCCCGCCCACGGCCCAACCTGCCTCTTCTTGCCTTACCGGGCGCATGTTTTCACCCCCCGGCCCGGTAAGGTATATGAACGCCGTTCTGCCCTTATGCCGGGTAACGTCTGAAAAACAGGACAGGGGGAGCCCGGGACTCCCCCTGGGCCTTCCGGCTGCCTGCGGCCCGACTCACCTGTCCTCCGGGAAAGGGCCCGACAGCGGCAGGCAACGGTCGGGCTTCAGCCACCCTGCCGCTCATTCTGCCGCTCGTTCTCCCGTTCCCCCCGGCGAGCCAGGTTCGCCTCGGCGTAGCGCACCATGCGGCGCACCATCTGACCTCCGATGTGGCCAACTTCGCGGGTGGTCATGTCACCCCACCCGCGTCGCTCCACGTCGTCGGCCAGACCGAGGTCCTGGGCCACCTCGTACTTCAGCCGGTCCAGCCCGCGCCGTGCCTCGGGAAGCACGATCCGACGCCTCCGCGGCATGGGCGCCCTCCTTTCCGCCCTTCCGGCGCCGGCGGCATTATTAGCATGAGCGGAGTCGGGGCCGTTATGTAAACAGCTTGCCCCAAATCTGACAGAACTTCTCGCGGCTTCTTTCAATCTGCATTTCCACTTCTGTGCGAACGCCGCTGCTTTCGGGTCCGAACGGCTCCTGGCCAGAAAGGGGCAGGCCGGCCAGGGCGGCGACCGTGGCCGCCACGCCCCAACCCATCCCCTGCCGGCTGTACCCGCCTTCCAGGACCATCACCAGGGGTGCTCCCAGGCTCGCCGCCAACTCCTTCGTACGTGAGGACAGGGCCCAAAAACCCGAGGCGGTGACATCCATGTCTCCCAACTGGTCGGCGAAATGAGCGTCGTACCCCGTGGAAACAAGTACCAGTTGGGGATGGTAAGCGTTCGCCAGGGGGACCAGCAGCCGGTCGAATGCGAGCAGATACTCCTCATCGGTGCTCCCATGAGGAAGAGCTACGTTCACCGTGTACCCGAGCCCGGCTCCCGTCCCGCATTCATCCCAGGACCCGGTGTAGGGGTAAAACGGGTACTGATGCCAGGAAAAGTACAGAACGCCGGGGTCGGCGTAAAACGCATCCTGGGTGCCGTCTCCGTGGTGGACATCCCAGTCCAGGATTAGTACGCGCTCGAGGGCGAACCTCTGCCGCGCCCACAGGGCGCCTATCACCACGTTATTGAAAAAGCAAAAGCCCTTGCCCAGAGCGGGTCCGGCGTGGTGGCCGGGAGGACGCACCAGGCACAGCGCGGAGGGGAACTGGCCCGTGCAGGCGGCCTCGATGGCCCGTAGCACCCCACCCACAGCCAGCAGGGCGGCGCGGTAGGTTCCTGCCGAACCGGCCGTATCCAGGCAAAAGAGGCCTCCCCCCGCACGAGAAAATGCCTCCACGCGGGCTATGTACCGGGAGTCGTGAAAGAGGGCCACCTCTTCCGGTGTAGCCGTGCGCGGGGCGACCAGTTGACACGAATCCCACAGGCCCATGTCACCCAGCTTTTCCACTGCCCACAGCAGGCGCTCGGGGCATTCGGGATGGAACCCCGTCTCGTGTTCCAAGAAGCGTGGGTCGTACACCAGCCCTACCCTTTGCAACGCTTTTCGCCCCCCAACGGTGCCCCCTCACCTGTGAGACGGCGTGGGCGGAGGGATCGTGGCCGCGCGCTCATAACCAGGGTGCCGGTTCCTGACTTCCCAGGTTCCACTCCCGCATGCTCTCCACCAGGCCGTGGTGGGTGAGGTCAAGATGTACTGGTGTCACCGAGATGAGGTTTTGCCGCAGGGCCATCACATCCGAATCTCCGGGCTCCTCCCCGTCTTCGGCCTCTCCGGTGAGCCAGTAATACACCCTGCCGCGGGGGTCCACCCTGCGGTCGAACATGTTCCGGTAGTGCCGTACTCCCAGGCGGGTGATGGCCAGCCCCGCGATCTCGTGAGACTCAAGGGGGGGGACGTTCACATTGAGCAGCACCCCAGCTGGCCACCCCCGACGCAGCACTTCCCGGGCCAGGCGGTGAGAGAAGCGCGCGGCCACCCCGTAGTCGCCATCCTCGTAGGCCGCCAGGGAAACGGCCAGGGAGGGCAAACCCAGGATGGTCCCCTCTATGGCAGCCGACACGGTCCCGGAATAGAACAGATCCGAACCCAGGTTGGGACCGCGGTTCACCCCGGAAATGATCAGGTCGGGAGGACGTGGCAGAAGTGCCCCGACCGCCAGCTTAACGGCATCGGCGGGTGTACCGCCCACCGACCACCCCTTCACCAGGCTGCCCGGGAATACCACCTCTTCCACCATGAGGGGGCGGAAGAGGGTGATAGCGTGACCGGAGGCAGAACGCTCTTCCGCGGGGGCTACCACGTACACCTCGCAGTCCTCCTGCTTTTCCCATACCTCCCGCAGGGCGCGCAGGCCAGGGGCAAAAATACCGTCGTCGTTGGTGAGCAGGACCAGCACCGGTCACCACCTCGCCAGGCTATGATATACTGCCCCGAGGAGGCGAGACAAGGTGCAGGTTGATGTTACCTTCCGTGCCCAGGATATCGAACCCCAAGTGGTGCACGACTCCTGGGCGGTAGTAATCGACGTGCTGCGGGCGACCACCACCATCACCACCGCCCTGGAAGCGGGATGCCGGGCGATCGTCCCTGCCCTCGAGCCAGAGGAAGCCAGATCCCTTGCCGCCAACTGGAATCGCGATGGTCGCACGGCCCTGCTCGGAGGAGAACGGGGATGCCGGCTCATCCCCGGCTTCGATCTCGGCAACTCGCCCCAGGCCTACCGCCCGGAGCGGGTGGGCGGCCGGGTGGTTTTCTTCACCACCACCAACGGGACCAGGGCCCTGCGCCGTTGCCGGGCTTCCCGGGTCACCCTGTGCGCGTGCCTGCGCAACGCAGAGGCCGTGGTGGAATACCTGGTCGAGCACAGGCCGGCCCGGGTGCTGCTGGCGTGCTCGGGCCGGGAGGGAGGGGTGGCGCCCGAGGACGTGGCGGTGGCGGGATTGCTGGCCGGCCGGCTGGCCCAAAAGGGCGCATGGCTCCTACCCCGAGCGCACGAGGCCACCCGTCTCACCGCCTCCGTGACCGACTGGTACACCTTCTTTGCCGGTGTCCCTGCTGGGCAGACCTTGCTCGAACTGGGCTACCACGAGGACGTCTCTTTCTGTGTCCAGCTGGACCGGAGCCGGGTTGTTCCCCGCTACCTGATGGGAGTGGTCATGCCGGCGCGCCGGTCAGGCGCTGGTGGGCGCACTTGAGCTTTTCCCGGATGGGAAGCTGATACGGGCAACGGGTCTCACATTCGCCGCAGCCGGCACAGGCGTCCGCCTGCGGGGCCACCGATACATACTGCTGGCGGGCCCATTCTTCCTGACCATAGCGGGCGAAGCACCCGTCCAGGCGAAAAATGCCGGGGATGTTGATCCCCGCCGTGCAGGGGAGGCAGTACCCGCACTGACGGCAAAACTCCAGGCCCAACTCTCGGCTGCGTAGCCAGAGCTGGTCCTCTTCTTCGGGCGTGAGAGGGTGGGGGTGGCAACCCACCTCCACGTCAGTTTCCACCTCAACCACGGTTCCCATACCGGGGACGGCAGAAGCAACTGCCTGTCCCAGGCAGTAGCGGAGGGCGAGCGGGGCATACTCTTTGAGAGCTCCCCCCGCCAGCGGCTTCATGGCCAGCACCCCTATATCATGCTCCCGGCAGTACGGGAGCAGCGTTTCTTCCGCCCCGTATATATGGCGGTCCACGATGTTGACGGGGACCATCACCACTTCGAATTCCTCCTCCCCCAGCATGTGGAGTAGCAGATCGGGCCGGTGGCCGCTTATGCCCAGGTGGCGCACCTTTCCTTCCTCACGGGCGTGCCGGAATGCCTCCAGGGCCCCCCCCGGACCTTTGATAGCCTCCCATTTGCTCAGTTGGTCCACCGAGTGCAGCATCCACACGTCCACGTAATCGGTCCCCAGCCTGCGCAGGCTCTCCTCCAGGTGCTCCCGGGCCAGGGCAGCGGAGGTGGCCTGGGTCTTGGTGCAGATCACCACCTGATCCCGCACCGTGCGCAGGGCCCGGCCGATCTTGTCCTCGCTGGCGGACACGGGCAGGTCAGCCCGTTCGTAGGCGCGGGCAGTATCGTACAGGGTGACCCCCAGATCGAATGCGCGCCGCACCACCCGCTCCGCTGCCTCATCCGGAGCAGTGATAATGGGGATGCCCCCGAACCCGATCACGGAAACCCACAACCCGGTCCGACCCAGCCTGCGCTTCTGCATTTCCTTCCCCAACCCCCTGCAATCGGGCAATCGGCTTTCTCCCGGCGAACCCACGGTGCGCAGGAACGCTTGCTTCGGCATGCGAATTAGCTAAGAGGAAAGAAGGAATCCGCCCTTGGAAACGTTAGGACTCGCTGCCGCTTTCGTCGCCATCATCGTCCTGGGTGCGCTCCGTGCCCGCCTGTGGATCACCATGACGGTTGGCACCGCCATCCTCCTCCTGGGAGGGGCAGGGCCCCCGGGATCTGCCCTGGTGACCACCCTGAGAGCAGCAGTGGATCCCGCTACCCTGGAACTGGTCTTGACGGTGGCCCTGATCATGCTGCTGGCGGGACTGCTGAAGAATTCCATCCTGCTTGGGCCCATGAGCAGGTCCCTGGCAGGGATGTTGCGCAGCGACCGGCTGGCGTTTGCCCTGGTCCCCGGCATCCTGGGCTGCTTGCCCGTACCGGGCGGGGCAGGTTTGTCCGCCCCCATGGTGGACGGGCTGGGGGAAACCCTGGGTATGTCCCCGGCCCGCAAGGCAACCGCCAACGTGCTCCTGCGCCACGCCTGGTTCTTCGTGTTCCCCTTCAGCCCCTCTCTTATCCTGTCCGCCCACCTCTCCGGCCTCACCGTGTCCGCCATCATCGCCCGGCAGTGGCCGCTCACGGTGCTGGCCGTCCTCACCGCCGCCCTGCTCTTCCTGAGCGGATCCGCCGGAGATAGGGCCCCGTACCGTCCCTGGGGACGGGAGGCCCTTGACTTCCTGGCAACCGCCTCGCCCATCTTTGTCAGCGTGGCCCTGTTCTTGGGAGCAAGGCTGCCGCTGCCGCTGGCGCTGAGCGTGGGAATTGTCTTCGCCTGCCTGGTGGCCTGCCACCGCGGTACTTTCCAGTGGAGAATCCTGCGCATGAGCGCGGACTGGGAAATGCCCCTTGCCACGGAACTCATCATGATCTTTGCCGCCCTGGTGCGGGAAACCCCGGGGCTGGCTACGCTTATCACCGCTGCCAGCGCCCGGGCACCCCTGGCAGCCATCATGCTGGCGTCGGTACTGACGGGGTTTCTGACCGCCAACCCGGTGGCGGGATTGGGCATCGCCCTGCCGGCGCTTTTGCCCATGGTGCCCATGGGTCAGGACCCAGGGGCGTACGTTTGCCTCATCTTCGGCCTGACGTTCCAGGCCTACCTGGTTTCCCCCCTGCACATGTGCCTGATCCTCACCAACCGCTACTTCGAGGTGAGCCTGGGCCAGGCGTACCGTTACCTATTGCCCCCGGTAGCCCTGAACGCGGCCGGCGTCATCCTCCTGTTCTTGCTCACCAGGTGATGAATGCCCCCTCAGGGCGGGGGCGGCCCCGGCAGGTCCATGGTGAGCAAAAGTTGCATCATGGAGGCGTTCTTGGCCGCCTGGCCGGCGTGGCAGTTGTTGAACAGGACGTAGGTACGTTCCGCCTGGACCGCCATATTACGGATCCGGGGAACCCAGGACTTTAGCTCTTCTTCGGAATACAGGTAATCGTAGCGCTCCCAGGCGTGCTCGTGCTTCCACCACTTTTGGGTGTTGCGTCCGTGGAAACGGACGTAGGTCACGGGCGCGGTGACCCAGGTGATAGGGGGCATCAGCCCCTTCAGGCGGGGTTCGTCCACGGCACAGAAGCCCAGCCCCGCCCGAGTCAGGGCCTGGCGCGTGTCCTCGGATATCCACTGGTTGTTGCGGAACTCCACCACCAGGGGAAAGTCGGGCAGCAATTCGGGCAGGCCTTCCACCAGGGCCCGGTTGGCCGGAGCAGGGCCAAAACTCCAGGGAAACTGCACCAGCACGCATCCCAGCTTGCCCGCATCTATCACGGGCTTCAGGGCGGAAGCGAACTGGCGGCAGAGGGAGCGCAGTTCGGAAGGGTCCTGCGGCCGCTCGTGGGTCATCTCCCGGTAGGCCTTCACACAGAAGGTAAAGCCCGGCCCCGTCTTGCGCTCGATCTGGGCCATGGTGCGGGGGGAAGGCATGCGATAATACGTGAAGTCCAGTTCCACCACCGGGAAGTGGCGGCTGTAGTAGGTGAGCATATCGCGGGCGGGCAGGTCAGCGGGATAAAAGGGACCCCGCCAGTCCTCGTAAGAAAAGCCGGACGTCCCCACCAGGATCAACCCTGGGGCCATGTCCACGGCTCATCAACCTTTCGCCAGGACACGATTTCTTCCTCGGAGAAGAAGAGGCCCACCTCACGGGTGGCCGTCTCCTCGGAATCTGACCCGTGCACCAGGTTGTGGCCCACGTCCAGGCCCAGGTCACCGCGGATTGTCCCTGGGGCGGCCTTACGGGCGTCGGTGGCACCCATGAGGTTGCGTACCACGGCCACCGCCTCGGGACCTTCCCACACCATGGCCACCACCGGGCCTGAGGTGATAAAGTCGATCAATCCGAGGAAAAAGGGCTTTCCCCGGTGCACCTCATAGTGACGCTCGGCCAGGTCGCGGGTAACCCGCATCATCTTGAGGCCCACAAGCCGCAACCCTTTCCTCTCCAGGCGTGATATGACTTCACCGACCAGCCCCCGGTGTACTCCGTCGGGCTTGACCAGAACGAGTGTGCGCTGCAACCCCAATCCCCCTCCACATCGACTATTCGACCAGAGAAGCCACCGTGGGCGCATCCAGCCGCTCGATGACAGCTACCAGCAGTTCGACCGCCTTCTCCAAGTCCTCGCGGTCGATTATGCCGGTGTGGCTGTGGATGTAACGGCAGGGTACGCCGATGACCACGCTCGGGACCCCGGCGGCGTTGATGTGGATGCGACCGGCATCCGTGCCACCTCCCGGCATGGCGTTCACCTGCCAGGGGATGCCCTCTTTCTCGGCCGTTTCGATGACCAGGTCGCGCAGGCGGAAATTGGGAACCATGGAGGCATCGTACAGGATGATGCTGGGGCCACCTCCCAGCCTGGCCTGGGCCTCGTGCTCTGCGATCCCGGGGGTATCGCCCGCGATATCTACCTCAAGGGCAAAGGCCACGTCCGGGTTCACCACGTGGGCGCTGGTGGTGGCACCCCGCAGGCCCACTTCTTCCTGGACCGTGCCCACCCCGTACACCGTGTTGGGATGACTGCGCGTCCGGAGACGCCGCAGCACCTCCACGAACATGGCGCATCCCACCCGGTCGTCCCAGGCCTTGGCCATCAGAAAGCGCCCGTTCTTCATCACCTGGAACGGGGAATCGGGCACCACCGGGTCCCCAGGCCGGATGCCCATCCTGGTGGCTTCTTCTCGCGAAGAGGCCCCCACGTCGATGAACATGTCCTTCTTCTCGACCATCTTCTTGCGGTCGTCAGGGCTCAGGAGGTGGGGCGGCTTGGCGCCGATGATCCCGGGGACGTCTCCCTCCCTGCCTTTGACCAGCACGCGCTGGGCCAGCATCACGTGCTCCCACCATCCCCCGAGCGTCTGGAACCGCAGGAAACCCTTCTCGGTGATGTGGGTCACCATGAATCCCACTTCATCCATGTGACCGGCCAGCATCACCCGCGGGCCGGAAGCCTTTCCTTCCCGGCGGGCGATGAGGCTGCCCAGCCGATCCTGCTCGATCGCCTCGCCGGCGAGGTAGGTCCTGAGTACTGCCCGCACTTCGTGCTCGAACCCAGGCAGACCGGTAGCAGCGGTGAGGTCCCGCAAAAGGTCCAGCATGACATTTCGCCCTCCTGCAACATCGACTTCGTGGCACGATGAGTGCCCTTCAAACTTCGTATTGCCGGTTATGTAACAGCAGCCCTACGGCACCGCCGCCCCGCGCGCCGTAGGGCCACCAGTGTGCGGATCCTTGCTCCCTTTGCGCTTGCGTCTAGGGCGCAAGATTTCACCGTCCTCCTTGTAATCGCCCCTGCCTGCTCACGATCCTGCCGCCACGGCCGCGGGTTGTGCCGCGAACAGTATACCCCGCTTGCTTTCGGTGGCGGTCATGTGGGACGCCCGGAACTGGGCCACTATGAGGTCGCAGGCCAGCCAGGGGTCTACGCGTTCGCCACAGGTGAAGACGTCTACCGCCGCATACCCGAGTTCCGGCCAGGTATGGACGGCCAGGTGGGATTCGGAGATCACCACCACGCCCGAAACTCCCTGTGGACTGAACTTGTGGAACACCGTTTCCCGTATCTCTGCACCGGCTTCTTGAGCCGCCCGAACCAGGATACGTTCTACGGCTTGAACGTCATCGAGGACGTTCGGGTCACAACCGTAGACTTCCGCCAGCACGTGACGGCCCAGGGCTTGCATCTCATTCCCAGCCCCCTTTCGGCAGGTCTCCCAAACATGGGAACGGCCCCCGGGGGAGCGGCCCGGCAGCCAATTCCACGATGATTTTAGCAGACTAAGAGGGGGTGTCAACTGCAATCTTTACCGGATTGGAAAGCACCCCCACCCCCTCGATCTCCACCTCGACCAGGTCGCCAGGCTCAAGGGGGCCGATCCCCGCCGGAGTGCCTGTCAAGAGCACGTCCCCGGGCTCCAGGGTCATGATCCCGGAAACGAACGAAACCAGCTCGGCCACCGGAAAGATGAGATCGCGGGTGTTCCCCTGCTGGCGCACCTTTCCGTTCACGCGGCAAACCACCTGCAGGGCCGCCGGGTCCAGCCCGGGCACCACCCACGGCCCCAAGGGGCAAAAGGTGTCGAAGGACTTAGAACGCGTCCACTGCCCGTCCTTTTGCTGCAGGTCGCGGGCGGTTACGTCATTTCCGCAGGTGTATCCCAGCACGTAATCGGGGGCCTGCCCCACCGCAACCCTCTTCGCCCGCCGTCCGATCACTACGGCCAGTTCTGCCTCGTAGTCCACCCTCCGGGACACGGGGGGTAACAGAATGGCCGCACCCGGTCCGATCACCGCCGTGGCTGGTTTGACGAACAGCACCGGTTCCTCCGGAAGCACTGCTCCCACTTCGTGGGCGTGGTCCCGGTAGTTCAACCCCACCGCTACCACTTTGCCCGGTTCCACCGGGCATATCAGCTCGGCCTCGTCGGTCCCTATGTACGGCAGTCTGGAGGGGCGCCCGCCCTCCCCCCGTAAGAAGGAGGCCCATTCCGGGCGGTCCCAGGGCCACCGGCTCCCGGCCAGGTATATGCGGTCCTCTACCATCAGCCCGTAAAAAATGCCCGCCCCCGTGCTGACGCGCACCAGTCGCTCCTTTACGCCTTCCGTCACCACGCGTTCCCCCAAATGCCCCGAATATAATGAAAGATGGTCGGACCGCCGGGATTTGAACCCGGGACCCCTACCACCCCAAGGTAGTGCGCTACCAAGCTGCGCTACGGCCCGACCTCGTCTTGATTATAAAGGATAGCGACCGGGAACGCAACCGCGCTGCGGGCTTATGCCCGCGGCTGGGGCGACCACCGGCGACACCTGGCGACACGCCCCTGGCCATCGGAGCATGGGGGCGACCAGAAGTCGCCCCCTTCTGCCTCATTATATGTGCGTTGGGTCAGACATGCCCACCGGGCTCAACGGACGGCTTCTTTTAGGGCCTTGCCCGGTCGAAACACGGGCACCTTGCGAGCCGCGATCTTGATTTCCGTACCGGTCTGTGGGTTACGGCCCTTGCGTGCCGCCCGCTTGCGTACGGAAAAAGTACCAAAACCCACCACCGAAATCTTGTTCCCTGCCGCCAGGCCCTCCGTCAACGCCTCGAACAGCGCCTCCACGAAACGGGCCGAGTCCTTCTTGGTGAACCCGGTCTTCTCGGCCACCTTATCGACCAGATCAGCCTTGGTCACCGTCGCACCTCCTTTCAGATTCAGTTCCCGCGCCCTTTTCCGACGGGGTATGATATTCGACAGTGATGCGGGTTTTCCTTTAAGACGCGCCCTGCCGGGCTTGACAACCGGTGGTCTGCCGTGGACGGCAAGCCCGGGCGACACCCGCAAGGCAGAGGCCAGCACCGGCGTGATCGGTACTGGCCCCATTCGTTCGGCTGGCACCCCCTATGGCCGAGGAGGCCTTCGGGTGCTCACCGCGCAAGCACAAGCGGCCTGGTTACAGGATGATGCAGATCAGGCCTCCCGTCCCTTCGTTCACGATGCGGGTCAGGGTCTCCTGCAGCTTGGCCTGAGCGTGCTCGGGCATCCGGTAGAGCTTGCTCTGCATCCCCTCCCGGACCAGCTGTTCCAGGGACTTGCCGAAGAGGTGGGCCTGCCAGATCTTCTGGGGCTCATCCTCGAACTGGACGAGCAGGCTGCGCAGGAGTTCCTCGGACTGCTTCTCCGTTCCGATGACGGGCGTGATCTCGGTGTTGACATCGGCCCTGATGAGGTGGATGGAGGGCGCCGTGGCACGCAACCTCACCCCGAAACGGTTACCCTGCCTGATGAGTTGGGGCTCTTCGAACTTCATGTCTTCGAAACGGGGCGGCACCACCCCGTAGCCGGTCTGCCACAGTTCCTGCAACCCCTCTGCCAGCTTGTCGTACTCCCGCTTGGCGTGCGCCAGTTCCTTCATGGCCCGGACCAGGTCGTGCTTTCCCTCCATTGTGTAACCCGACATTTCCTGCAGTACCCGGAAGAAAACGTCCTCGCGGGCAGTCACCTGCAGGCTGGCCCGGCCGGTGCCCAGGTCCAGGGCTTCCAGGGTTACGTCGGCCACGAAGTCGGCCTGGCGAAGGCGCAAGATGCACGGGTCAACGTCGCGCACACGCCTGACACCGGGGATCACTTCTTCTACCTTTTCCGCGAACTTACGGTGCAACCAGTGTTCGCGCCCCAGTTCTTCCACCCAGCGCGGTAGCCTGACGTTCACCTGGGTGACGGGGAACTCGTACAGGGCCTGCTCCATGATGAGGTACACGTCGTCGAGCTCCATGGTGGCGGCATTGACGGGGACCACGGCCACGTCGTACTCGGCCTCCAGTTCTCCGGCCAGATCCTGGGTTACGGGGTCTTCCGGGTGGGTGGAGTTCAGGACCACCAGGAAAGGCTTCCCCAGCTCCTTGAGTTCGGCCACCAGGCGCGCCTCCGGCTCGGAATACGCGGATCGGGGCAGGTCCACCACGGAGCCGTCGCTGGTAATGACCAGGGCCAGGGTGGAATGCTCGGTAACCACCTTGCGGGTTCCCAACTCCGCCGCCTCGGGGAAGGGAATGGGCTCCTCCACCCAGGGGGTCTGCACCATGCGGGGGACGCCGTCTTCCTCATACCCGAGAGCGCCGGGGATCGGGTAGCCGGGGCAATCCACCATGCGCACTTTCATGGTGACGTTCTCCCGCAGGTTTACCTGCACCGCCTCGTCGGGGATAAACTTGGGCTCGGTGGTCATCACCAGGCGACCGGCCCCTGCCTGGGGAAGTGCGTCGATGGCGCGCTCGCGGTCATGGGGGTCCTGGATGTGGGGTAACACCAGGAGCTCCATGAACCGCCGGATGAACGTGGACTTTCCCGCCCGCACGGGACCTACCCCGCTGATGTAAATCTCTCCCCCCGTGCGCTCGGCCATATCCCGCAAAATATCGAACTTCTCCATGGCCCTTTTGCCTCCCCAGCACATGATGGCACGCTGGCGCCTTTCTCCTCCACTATATGCGCTTACCAGCCCGGGTAGACATCCCTCCCCCGCCCGGGCCGTCGGCGGGACGCCAGATCATGCGCAGGGGAGTGCCCTGCCAGTCAAATGCCTCTCGTAACCTGGTCTCCAGATACCGCCGGTAAGAAGGCGGGACCTCCCCGGGGTCGCTGGCGGTCACCACGAAGGTGGGGGGCGCGATACCCACCTGCTTGAGGGAGGTCACCCTCACCCCCCCAGGAGGGGGCGTACGGGAGACCGCGTCGGCCAGGAACCGGGACAGCGTCCTGGTGGCAACTTCCCGCCGGTAGGCGGCCGCCACCCGGTCGACGGCGGAAAGAAGTTTGCCCAGGCCCCGTCCGGTCCGGGCGGACACCGCCCATAGGGGAGCGTAAGCAACAAAGGAAAGGTCCGCTGCCGCCCGCGCCATGACCTGGGGGCTCTCCGGCCCCGGGATCAGATCCCACTTGTTGAGGGCGACCACCAGCGCCCGCCCGCTCTCATGGATGTAGCCGGCCAGGCGCTGGTCCTGCTGCACCACCCCCTGGGTAGCATCGATCACCAGGATGGCCACCTCGGCCCCGTCGATGGCCCGCAGGGCCCGCATGACGGCGTGACGCTCCAGGGTGCGGACGATCTTGCTCGCCCGCCGCACCCCCGCGGTGTCCACCAGGATGTAGCAGCGGTCGCCCCGGCGCAACAAGCAGTCCACGGCGTCTCTCGTGGTGCCCGGCAACTCGGAAACTATGAATCGCTTTTCACCAAGGAGGGCGTTCACCAGGGAGGATTTCCCCGCATTGGGCCGCCCCACCACGGCGACCCGCACCGCTTCCCCGGCACCGGCCACAGGCCCCGGGGCCGGAGGGGGAAGCAGCGCCACCACCCGATCCAGTAGATCGCCCACGCCGCGCCCGTGCAGGGCCGATACAGGCAAGGGGTCACCCAGTCCCAGGCGGTAAAACTCGGAGGCTCCCCGCGCCCGCTCCGCATTGTCCGCTTTGTTGGCCGCCACCAGCACGCGCTTGCCCGTCCGGCGCAGGAAGTCCGCTACCTCCTGATCCAGGGGGTGCAGGCCTTCGGTCACGTCCACCACCAGGATCACCAGGTCAGCGGCGGCCACGGCGGCTTCCGCCTGCTCCCTCACTTCCCGGGCCAGGTCGATGCCGCCTTCGGCCATGCCCCCCGTATCCACCAGCACCATTTCCCGCCCTGCCCAGTCCGCCTCGGCGTATACCGGGTCTCGCGTCACGCCGGGACTCTCTTCCACGATGGAACGCCGCTCACCGATGATGCGGTTGAACAGGGCGGATTTGCCGACGTTCGGCCGTCCCACCAGGGCCACCAGGGGCCTGGTCACGGATGCCCCACCTCCACCCGCGGGCGCCACCGGGCACCTGCATCCCGGGCGGCGTCCATTCCCAGTACGGCCCGCCTCAGGGCCGCCGGCGTGGCCGGTACCGCCCGCACCGGCACCCCCAAGCGGGCTTCCAGATCGGCAAGGCGATAATCGTCGAGGAACCTCCCTTCCGCGTCAACCGCGGCCCCGGGGACGAGCACCAGGTCACCCAATTTCCCCCTGCGCGCGGCCAGCGTCGCTTCCAGGTCAGTCCCTGTGAGGAGCCCGGCCACGTCCACCTGCTCACCCCAAAAGACCGACGGCACGGCCACGAGTTCCAGTTCCAGCCCCCGGATCGTCGCCACATCTTCCACCACCGGTGCCAACACCCCGGCCCCTGCCCGCCCGGTGGCGATGGTCACCCGGTATCTCCCCCGCGGATGGCGGCGGGGCAGGTATTTCCGCTGCCGCATCCAGCCCTGCCGGAAGCGGGCCACCATCCCCACGCCGTTTTCCAGTTGGGGGAATCCATCGTACCCCGATGCCGGAGGAAAGGGAATCCCGGCGCGCAGGTACACCTCATCCGCCAGGTAGAGCACCCCCCGCTGCCGCTGCTGCCTGAGGCGTGCCTGGTTCCATTCCCCCCATGCCACCAGGCGCCTTGCTCCCTCGGGGTCGAGCGGGACCAGGCCGCGGCGGTGGTAGCGGGTCAGTCCCACCGGCACCACGGCCAGCGAGGCCAGCCCGGGGCCCAGGGTCTCCAGGTCGCGCAGGGTGTTATCAAGAACATCGCCATCGTTGTAACCAGGGCAAAGCACCACCTGCCCGTGGATGGCGATGCCCGCCTCCACAAGTCGCCGTAACAGGGGGAGGATATCCCCAGGCGGAGGGCAGCGCATCAGCCGCTGCCGGACGGCCGGATCGGTGGCATGGATGGAAAGCCGCAGGGGGCTCAGCCGCTGTCGCACGATGCGCTCGAGATCAGCAGGTCCCAGGTTGGTCAGCGTAACATAGTTGCCGTTCAGAAAGGAGAGCCGGTAGTCGTCGTCCCTCACGTAAAGACTGGGCCGCAGGCCGCGCGGCAGCTGATCCAGGAAGCAGAACAGGCACCGGTTGGCACATGTCCTCACCCCGTCAAACAGGGGATGGGTGAACCGGAGCCCCAGGTCGTCGTCCCACCCTTTGACAGCCTCTATTCGGTAAGTCCCCAGGCCCTCCCGCCACACTTCCAGGATCACGCGCGGTGCGGCGATCTCGAAGCGAAAGTCCAGCCAGTCCCGGGGACGATTACCGTTCACCGCCACGAGCCGGTCTCCCGGGCGAATACCCAGGCGCCAGCCCGTTCCCCCGTATTCCACACGCTCGATCAACACACCGCCTGTCATCATCCCACGGGCATTATAGCCCAGCACAGGCGGGAGTCAACCATGCATTATGAGGAGTTGCGGGCTTGTTTGACCACTCGGAGCAGGCGGGGGAGGTCCCTGGTGATGCCCACGGCAGCCAGCGCCCGTCCGGGTTTCACCAGGCCCAGCCGGCGCGAGAGGTACCCTCCCAGCTTGGTGAGGGGCCCGGCGCAGGCCAGGGTATCGTGGCTGGTCACCTGCCCGTCCAGGCCCAGGGCCCGCAAGAGGGCGTCGAATACCAGGGTGGCGCCCCGGGAGTCGCGCCCTCTGCCCATGGCGTACACCCGCCGCCCCTTCTCATCCGTCCCCAGGTAGAGGGGCCATCCCCGCTCGCGGGTGGGGGTACGGTCAAACAGGGGAAAAGTAGCCACCTGGCGCCAGGTGGGCCGCTGTGGCAGCATCCCGAGGTGGATCGCTCCGGCTACCACCGAGGTGTGGGCTCCCCCGAAACAGTGATAGACGATGCAGCGGGTGCCGTCGCATACCGGCTCTGGGCGAGGTCCGGGCGGGCCAGGAGCTGGCCTGCCCCCGGGCAGCAAGACTTGCGCCCGGTCCGGGGCCAGGATGCCGGCCCAGGCGGAAACCCACCGTGCGACCAGGGGCACAGGGCGCCCCACGTGGAGAATGTAATTCTGCCTTCCTTCCGCATCGGTACCCAGGGAGACGAGGTGTCCGGGCCGCCCGCGACGCAGGTGCAGAACAATCTTATTTCCTTCCATAGCCCCGGCCACCGCGTAGCGTCACTTCGTTCAGCCAGCGCCCCAGACGACGCCTGGCCTCTTGCCAGCTACCGGTGCTCAGCCAGAGATACGCTCCTCCCAGGACGCCGGTCAGGCCGAGCACCCACCACAGTGCCCGCAGGGCACCTGCCGCCTCGCGCCCTCCACCCACAGCGGGCCCTACGGCACCTGCGGCGACGGGAATGGCGTCGGCCAGGAGGGCAGCCCCCCGCTGGGCCTGCTCCTGGGTGACCTTCTCTGTTCCTACCTCAATCAGCAGATTTCGGGGGTGGACGTCCTGATTGAACTTCCCGCTCACGTAAAGGATTCCCCGTACCAGGCCGGGGTACATGTTGTCTGCCACCGCTTTCAGGCGCTCCGCAAAGGAGCTGTTGGCAGAGGCCTGGGGGTTTTGACGCCCGATGACGATCATGACCTGGCTGGTGGGTTGCCCCCCGATGTTCCGCAGGTATTCCTCGGCCGGCCCGGAGTCCCGGTGTACGTCCAGGAGAGCCAGGGGCCTGGAGGCGGCCAGCGCCACCGCTCCCCGCCGCGACCGCTCGTAAGCCCTCCCGTCGTGGGGCAGATAGACGGACATATCGTGGACGGGCGTGATTCCCTTCTCCTTCAGGCGGGAGGCCAGGCTCGCGCCCACCGCGAACACGCCCCCCTTGCCCTCTACGCTGGCCGCACCCTGAGAAGGCTCGTACGACTCGTCACTATGTGTATGGTAGATTCCGACAACTCTTTGGGGGGCTTGCACCGGCTCAGCACCGGTCGTGGAGCCCGGGACCGCGCTCAAACTCTCCCGCCACTTTCCTGTGCGGGCCGACGGAAGCGGGCGGCCGGTTCCGACACTGGCGGCCTGTGGGGGCTCTCCCACCAGGATGCGGGCAATGACTTCGAGGTCGGCAGGGGTGAGCAGAGCACCCAGATCTTCTTCAGCTATCAGGCGGGCTACTGCGCGCCTGTTCTCGACCCGCACCACGCGGTAACGACGGTTATCGAACGCTAAGAACTCGTCCCCCGGCTTCAGGACATGCCCGGTGGCGATGATGTGCTGCCCGTTTTCGTCCACCACCATCATATGGGCGGGCGGGACCAGTTCGTCCTCTGCTCTGGCCAGAGGGATCCCCACCGGCGCCCACAGGAAAAGCAGGGTCAGGCAGGTCAGGGCCAGGACTCTGTTCCTCAGTGCTGGTCCCCCCCCTCACCTCTGCCACCCGTTTCCCGATGCCGGTCACCTTCCTGCCCGGCACGGGTGGTCATCCTCTCGCGCACTTCACCGGCCAGTTCCGCCAGGCCCACGGCCAGGAGAGCTGCTATCACCACGGCATCGAATGCGCCTGCCCCCCCCACCCAGGTGCGGGTGGGGTAGGGCCGGCCAAACCCCTCCACCCAGTGGCCCAGGTCAGCCAGGATGGTGCCGGTGGCGCCGGCCGAAAATGCCGCCCGCCGCGATCGCCCGGCCAGGTAAGCGATGATCCCGGCCACGGGTCCGAACACGTAGGCGGGGTCGATCCACATGGTCTGCTCCTCAGGAGGGAGCAGTCTGCCGAGCAGATAAACCGCTCCTCCCGCCAGCAGGGCGGCCAGGACGCCCCGTCCTCTCTCCCTGGGGGTATCCGCAGTGGCCAGAAGGTATACGCTCACCCCCAGGGGCACCAGCCCGCCGCCCACGTTGATCACCAGTTCCCGCGGGGGCGGCACCAGGCGGAAATTGGCCAGGCTGCCGGCAGCCATGAGCAAGAGTATCCCCAAAGCCGCGCGGTCACTCAGGCGCATGCGGTCGAGCACCCGGTGACCCGCGCCCAGGTAAACGAAGATGGCGACCACAAGAAGGAGTACGGATCCCCAGGGCACGGCCACACCACTCCCCAAACGGCGGGCAAGCCTAGCTTGCCCGGCCCGGGAGCAGGGTATGCCCGCAAAAAGCAGGTCACCTGCCGAGCGGCAGGCGACTGCTGAATTACCGGGGAAGAGCCCGGACGGACGGTGGGATCAATGCACGTCCGGATCAGTGATTTTCCTTGTTGTTGAGAACCTCGCTAACGGCCGTGCTCAGCGGGGCAGAGTTCCCCGTGGTCAGAAACCGCTTGATCTCGGCCCGCTCCTGGTCCTGGAGCACCTGCCGCAGGGAGAGGCCGATACGGCGGTCGTGAGGACGCACCCTCAGGATCTTGACCTTGATTTCCTCCCCCACGTTGAGCACTTCGTCGGCCCGGGAAACCCGGTCGCTGGACAGTTCGGACAGGTGGACGAGTCCTTCTACCCCGGGCTCCAGTTCCACGAAGGCTCCAAACGGCGCCAACCTGGTCACCCGCCCCGTGACCACGCTGCCCACCGGATACCGCTCCTGTACGGTCTGCCAGGGGTCAGGCATGGTCTGCTTCAGCCCCAGGGAGATCTTACCCTTCTCCCGGTCCAGACGCAGTACCATGACGTTTACTTCCTGGCCCTCCTGCAGCACCTCGGAGGGATGGTTGACACGCCCCCAGGACATCTCGGAGACGTGCAGCAGCCCGTCCACACCGCCCACGTCAATGAAGGCACCGAAGTCTGTGATGCTTTTTACGGTGCCGGGCCGGATCTGGCCTTCGGCGATGGTAGCCCAGGTTTCCTCCCGCTTGCGCCGGCGCTCTTCTTCCAGCACCACCCGCTGAGAGAGAATGCAGCGACCCTTGCTACGGTCCAGTTCAATTACCTTGAGGCGCAGCTTCTTCCCCACGTACTTGCTGAGGTCCTGGACGTAGCCCCGCTCAATCTGGGAAGCAGGAACGAAGCCGCGCAGGCCCACATCCACCACCAGGCCACCCTTGACCTCCTGGATGACCTCGGCCTCGATTACCTGGCCCTGCTGCCGCACCTGCTTGAGCTCCTCCCAGGCCAGGATTTCGTCGGCCCGTTTCTTGGACAGCTTCAACACCTGTTCCTGGTTGTCCACCGAGAGTACATACACTGTGACCTCGTCCCCTGGTCGTACGATCTCGTCGGGGGAATTAAAGCGCCGCCGGGCCAGTTCTCCCAGCGGGATGATGCCCTCGGACTTGTATCCCACGTCCACCAGTACGCCCTGGGGGGTCACTTCCAGCACCCTGCCCTGCACCAGGTCTCCGGGCTGAAGCAGACCTAGGCTCTCCTCAAGCAGGCTCACGTCCGATCCCGCCGGCGAGAGGCCCGCGTCTTCCGCCTCCGACACCTCTACGGGAACGGCATCCCGGTCCCCCGCGGGGATCGCGCTCCCATCCTCCTCGGCGACGCCAGCCTCGTCGTCCGCGGGGGCCTGGGTTTCGTCTGCCGGGACCGCCACGCGGGTAACGTCTACCGCTTCGGTCACCAGGGTCTCCAGGGTAGCTGCCTCCTCAGACGCCCCCTCTAGTTCCTTGCGATCCTCCCCAGATAACTCCTGCACTTTGGCCACGACCTCCTTTATCGCCCATTCCGGGGTAGAAGCCCCAGCAACGATGCCCACCGTGCCGACCCCTTCCAGCCAACCCGGCTGGATGTCCTCGGCGCCCTCGACCAGGTATGCGGGGGAACCCTGCTCGCGCGCGATCTCGAGCAGTCGCCTGGTGTTGGCGCTCCCGCTGTCGCCCACCACCAGTACCAGGTCGGCCTCCCGGGCCACCTCCCGGGTGGCTTGTTGTCTCTGGACGGTGGCAGTACAGACGGTGTCTGCCACCGTCACCTCCCCGCACCGCTGGCGCAGTGCCGCGACCACGCGCTCCAGCGTCTCCGCGGGAAGGGTGGTCTGAGCCACCACGCCCACGCGCTCCGCAGGGGGGAAATCCGCCACCTCGTCCGGCCCGCTCACCACCCTGGCCTTACCGCCCACCCACTCCACCAGGGCCTGGATTTCCGGGTGGGAAGGATCACCCACCACCACCACCTGGTAACCCTGGTCGGCCAGCCGCTGCGCTTCCCTACGGGCGCGCCTCACGAAGGGACAGGTGGCATCCAGTACCTTGAGCCCCCGGCGCCGGGCCTCCTCGTACACCGAGGGCCCCACCCCGTGGGTACGGAAGATCACGGTGCCCTTTACATCGTCCAGGGCGGAAACACACCTGACCCCGGCCGCTTCCAGTTCAGCGACTACGCGCCGGTTATGGATAAGCGGCCCGAGAGTGGCCAGCGGGCCTCGCCCCGCAGCCTCCCGGGCCATGTGGACCGCCCTTTCTACCCCGAAACAGAAGCCAAAGTGCCTAGCCAGCAGTACCCTCACGACGCTTGCCTGCCTCGCCTGAAATAGAGCCCTCGAGCAACGCAGCTATGGCCCGGGCCATCTCGTCCCGGACTGCCCTCACCTTCTCCCGGCTGGGGTTGAGATCCCGGCCGAAATAGAGGGGCCTGCCGATTCGCACGTGCAGAGGCCGGAACAACCGGTAGGGACCGACAATGGCCATGGGAACCACCGCCGCTCCCGTGCGCAGGGCCAGCTTGGCCCCCCCGCTGCGCAGGGGCCCCAGCTTGCCCGTCCGGCTCCTCGTGCCCTCCGGGAAGACCCCCACGGCCTGCCCCTTCTCCAGAAGTTCCAGGGACCGGCGCACGGAGGAAAGGTCGGCCCGCTTGCGGTCCACAGGATACGCCCCCAGAGCGGTGATGACGGAGCGCAGTACCGGTATCCGCCACAGTTCCCGCTTGGCCATGAAGTATACCTGACGGGTGGCGGCGCATCCCACCACGGGGGGATCCCAGGCGCTGATGTGGTTACAGCAAAACAGGACCGGTCCCTCCGGAGGGATGTGCTGGCGCCCCTCAACCCTCCAGAAGAAGAACAGCTTGAGGAACGCCGACACCAAGTACCGCGCCAGGCGGTAAGCCACGGTTACTCGTCCTGACACAGCCGCAACACCGCCTCCACCGTCTGCTCCACGTCCAGGTCGGTGGTATCGATCACCACCGCGCCCTCCGCCACCGCCAGGGGGGCCAGCCCGCGGCGAGAATCCGCCTCGTCGCGGGATGCCAGGTTATCTCGGACTTCCTCGAAGGAAACCGGATACCCCGTCTCCCTGAGTTCCTTCCACCTGCGTCTTGCCCTCTCCTCCAGGGACGCTGTCAGGAACACCTTGCAATCGGCCTCGGGGACGACACAGGTGCCGATATCGCGACCTTCCAGCACCGCTCCGCCCGGCTGCGCCAGCTCCCGCATGCGCCGGGTGAGGATCTCGCGTACGGCAGGTGACCGGGCCACCCTGCTGACCGCAGCGGAAACGGCAGGTCCCCGGATAGCTGAGGTAACGTCCTCACCGTCAAGGAGGATGCGCCCCGAAGCAGATTCCACCGTTATGCGCGTGCTGGCAGCCAGACCCGCCAGCGCCCTTTCGTCGTCCGGGTCAACCCCTGCCCGCAACACCTTCAGGGTGAGCGCACGGTACATGCCCCCGGTATCCACATACAGATATCCGAGCCTCGTCGCTACCCGTCTCGCCACCGTACTTTTTCCCGCCCCCGCCGGCCCGTCAATGGCAATAACTCGTGCCCGGCGGTCTCTTTCGCCTTCCCTTTCGACAATGATCTGTTCTTTCCCTTTTTCACTCTTCATGCTTCTAAGCCGCCGCCCCTTACCATCCCTATTCGGCCAGGCGCAAACCGGCACGCACGGCCAACTCCCGGGCGCGGAGATACTCCTTTGTGCTCAGGGGCCCGGCCAGTTCTTGCGCTTCCCAAGCCCGATAACACGGCCGATACTGCCCCATGACATTCACGTACGTGCGGGGAGAGATCTCCTCCACCAGGAAGCGGACCACCTCTGCTGTTCCCGCAAGACCGTGGGGCAAGACCAGGTGGCGTACGAGGAGCCCCCTTTTTGCCAGCCCGTCTTCGATCACCAGGTCACCCACTTGGCGGTGCATCTCGCGCACCGCCTCCCGGTTGCGCTGCGGGTAGTCGGGGACACCCGACAACCGCCTCCCCACTTCTGCATCAGAGTACTTCATGTCCGGCATGTAAATGTCAACTATGCCTTCCAGGAGACGCAGGACGGGGAGGGCATCGTACCCTCCTGTATTGTACACCAACGGGACGGAAAGACCCTGGCTTGCTGCAATGGCCAGAGCGGAGAGAATTTGAGGCACTACGTGGGTGGGGCTGACCAGGTTGATGTTGTGACACCCCCAGTGCTGAAGAGTCAGCATCATATGGGCCAGTTCCAGATGCGTAGTCTCCCTACCCTCACCCTCCTGACTGATCTGGTAGTTCTGGCAGTAAAGACAGCGCAGATTACACCACCCGAAGAAGATGGTACCCGATCCCCGCCACCCGGTAAGAGGCGGTTCCTCTCCGAAGTGGGGCCCGTAGCTGGAAACCACCGCCCGCTCGCCCGTACGGCACACGCCCACCTGTCCGCGCCGCCGCCGTGCTCCGCATTCCCGGGGACAGAGACGGCAGGGGTCGGCCAGTTCCCAGGCAGCCTGCGCCCTGGCCTCGATCACGCCCGCGTCAAGCTGCCGGTACGCCGGGAAATCCCGTCTCAAGGTCGCCACCTCCACCCCGTAGCGTACCAACTAGTGACCCCTGAGACCCAGGACCAGACCCAGCACCAGCCCCATCAGAAAGACGCCTGTCGTGACGGCCAAGAAAAGGCCCGGGCGAGCAAAGGGATTCCACCCTCCAGCCGGGACCCTGGTGCGCACGACCCCCCGCCCGGCCTTGCCGGGGCGGGCACCACCAACGTGCGCCCTGGCAGCCGGAGAACCGGTACGACCTAACGACGCACGGAACCAACTGGCGGAGGCGCGCGCCGCGCGCCCGCCGGCAGGGCGCTGGAAAACCCGCGTCGGCTCCGGCCCTCCCCTCCCACTCACAGGATCTTTTGCAGCCGGGTGCCGGGGGTAATGCCGGGGATGCGACCCCGTTTGGCTATCGGCTGCCCGGCAACCTCCTTCAGATCCATGGTCATGTCTATGGGTCGCGTCCCGGAAATGTAACTCCCCACCCCGAATGCGTCTGCGCCGGCTTCCGCCAGCATGGCAATGCGCCCGGGGTCGAGTCCGCCGGAGACGAAAACCTTCACGTGGGAAAACCCCGCCTGGTCAAGCCGCTGCCTCACTTCCCGCACCAGGTCGGGCGTGACCCCCCCACGCTCGGCCGGGGTATCCAGCCTCACCCCGTTCAGCGCCGGCCCCAGGGCGTGGGCAACCCGCAGCGCCTCCTCCGCCTCGTCCTTGAAGGTGTCCACGAGGATTATGCGGGGCGCGTCCGGGGGCATGTACCGGTCGTAGGCGCGGGCTACTTCGACCGTATCCCCCACGATCAGGATGGCAGCGTGGGGAATGGTGCCCGCGGGAAGCCGCCCTGCCAGCCGGGCGGCCATGACGCAGCTTGCCCCGCTGGCTCCTCCCACCAGCGCTGCTCTCTCCATGACGGGGGCCACCGCCGGGTGCACGTGCCGGGCCCCGAAACAAATCACCGGTTTCCCCCGCGCAGCTCTTTGGCACTCCCTGGCCGCCGTGGCCCAGGCGCAGTTCGAGGCGAGAATGCCCAAAAGGGCAGTCTCCAGCAATCCGAACTCCCCGTAAGGACCGGCAATGCGCATAATGACTTCCTTTTCGGTGAACTCTTCTCCCTCGGGCAGAGCCCAGAGTTCCACCCGGCGGCCCTGCAGCAGGTTGACGCACTCGGGGACTCCCGCCATCACCCCGGCCCGGCTGGTGAAAATCTCCGCCACCACGGGGGTTTCCAACTTACCCAAACGTTTCAGGATCTCGTAAGTGCGCAAGAAATAGACGTCGGTAGTCGCCCCTCTGGCCACTTCTTCAGGGGTAGCCGAATGCAGAAGACGGGGCCCGGGGTCGTAATCGGGTACCTCGGACAAGGTCATGAATTCTGCCAAATTGATCCCTCCGCTCGGACACGCCGCTCCTCTCAGAACACCCGCACTCCCAGCACCTTCTCCATCTGGTTCAGGGCCCAGTCATGGGCGTCGGCGGCGAATGAGGCCACCTTCTCCCTGGGGACTTCCACCTGGTAGCCCCTCATGCGTGCGTCGGCGGCCGTGTACAGGATACAGATGTTGGTGCACACACCGACCAACCGCAAGCGCGTTATCCCCAGTTCCCGCAAGGTCAGGTCCAGGTCGGTGGCAAAAAACCCGCTGAAGCGTCTCTTGGGGATGACCCGATCGCCCGGACGCGGGGCCAGGGCGGGAACCACCTCGGCACCGGGAGAACCCGCCACGCAGTGGGGGGGGAACATGGCGAACTCGGGGTCATCGGGCCGGTGTCGGTCACATACGTAGATCACGGGTACCCCGGCCCGCCGTGCCTCCTCGATCTCCGCCGCGACCGGGTCCACCAGGGCAGAAGCCGCCGGACCGCAGTACAGGCTGCCGTCCTCGACCACAAAATCCCGCAGCATATCTATAACCAGCAGTGCCCATTTTTCCATGTTACGCCCCCTCCTGGGCGTTGATATTCGCTCCTTCGGGAGGCTTTCCTGCCATACGGGTGGCTCACCTGGCCCACTTTCCCTCACTTTTGGCAGGTCGCTGCTCTCCGGGGGCAGGGATGCCCACTGCCCGGCGCAGAGCCGCCAGTTCCTTCCCGGTCAGGTAACGGAACTGTCCGGGCGGCAGGCGCCCCAGGCTCAAAGGTCCCATCCTCACGCGGGTCAGGCGCAGAACGGGATGCCCCACCGCTTCCGCCATCAGCTTTACCTGATGGTACCTGCCTTCCCGCACGGTGACCTCCAACCATGCGTTCTCCCCATCCCTCCCCAGTATCCGTACCCGGGCAGGCGCGGTGGGCCTGCCGCCCACCATCACGCCCCGCCGCAGGCGAGACAGTGCCCGGGGCCCGGGCACCCCGCGTACCAGGGCGCGGTAGGTCCTGGGCACCTCGAACCGCGGGTGGGTAAGGCGAAATGCCAGGGGGCCGTCGTTGGTGAGCAAGAGGAGACCAGAGGTGTCCCAGTCCAGCCTCCCCACCGGGTAAAGCCGCACATCCCCAGGCACCAGATCCAGCACGGTGGGCCGGCCCTGCGGGTCCCGCGCCGTGCTCACATACCCGGGGGGTTTATGTAACAGGATGTAAACGTGTTCCTGAGGCCGCACCGGGTGGCCATCCACCGCTACCCGGTCGCAGGCGGGGTCAACCGTAGTGCCCAGGCGCGTGACCACGTGCCCGTTGACCTGTACCCGGCCCGCCTGGATCAGCTCGTCGCACTTGCGGCGCGAACCCATCCCGCAGCGGGCCAGGTAACGATTCAACCTCTCACGTGGGCGAGGGCCTTCTTCCAAGTAACCAGTCCTCCACCACCTGCCCCAGCTGCTCGGGCCCGTCCCGCTTCACGTCTATCACCGGAATCTGCGATCCCACGTGTTCTGCCACCCGGGCCTTGAGCTGGGACGCGTCGAGCCTGGCTGCCCGGAACCGGTTGGGCCCCAGCAACCGGGGATAAAAGGGGTTTACGGTCACCGCCAGTATAGCAGGTCCGCCTACTACTGCCAAACCCGGTCCCAGCGACTCCAGCCGGTACACCATCTCGAGTACCCGTTCGGCCGGGCCAGCCAGCAATAGCTGCACGGGATGAGCAAAAAGCAGCCACCCCCACCCCTTCCCCGCTTCCATGCCGCTTATCATATCGGCGAGCCAGGCCAGGCCGGCCAGGGTTACCATACCCAGGATCAGCACGGTCTGGCCCCCGGCCAGCAGCCGGGCCGCCACCCGGCACTCATCCTCCGATTGCAGGTGACGCAAACGGCATCCCTGTAGCCGATGGCGGGGTAAGGAAAACAGCCGGGTGAGGGCGTGCACCTCCCGGCCCAGCACCTCCGGGTCAACAGAGCGCGCAGCTCCCGTGGAAATCACCAGCCCCTGCGCCCTCCCCAGGGGCGAAAGACGCCCGAAGGCTCCGTCCACGAGGAGCAGGTCGGACTCCTGCCGGGCGGCCAGCAGGCGGCAAAGCCGGCCCAAGCCCCGCCGGTGGGCGGGACCGGCCAGTATCACCCGTCCGGGCGAAGTGACTCTGGCAACCACCAGAGGGCCCAGGGCGGTGGAGACGCCACAGTCAGCCAGCAGGTCCCACCCCAGCGGGGACTTCTCCAGGCAGGGGCGGGCCGTGCCCACCAGGTCGCCCGCGTGCACCTCCACCCGCGGCTTGGGAAGACCAGTGAGGTTGTCTAGTTCTTCGCCATCGTAACCTATGCTGGTCAGCGCCACCCGGTAGCCGCGCCGCCGGGCTTCTTGAAGGATGGCGGTGAGGGCCGTAGTCTTGCCCGTGTTCTTGGCCGTTCCCACGCACCCCAGTACCGGGAGGTACATCTAGGCCCGGCCGGAGCGTGACACCGTGCCCTTGCCCGCCCGGCCGGGGTTGCCTCCTTCCTCGCGATTGCCGAACACCCCCGCATACAGCGCCTCACAAAAAGAAGGCTGTTGCAGGGCTTCCCGCAACGTCGCCGCCACACCTTCCAGCAGTTGCTCGGCCAGGTGCTCTGCCCGGGGGGTGGGGGAGACGGCGGCCTCCCCCAGGAAACGGAACACCTCCCCTACCGCCCGGAGGGAATCCACCCGGGCGGCGGCGGTGATCGGTCCCCGCGAGTAAGCCTCGTCGGTGGAGGCGATGGTAATGGCGTCCACCCCCAGAGAAGCGGCCAGGCCGGCGTGCAGGGCAGTGGTTACCGCCGATTGCACCCTTTCCTCCGTGTGGGTCAAGAATCCGATGGGCGCCCCTGGCCAGATGGGGGCATCGATGATCCGGCGCAGGGCAATCACCTTGGCGGCGTTCCAGTCCACGTAGTCCTGGTCCATGTATCCTTCCAGCATGGCCTCCGGAGAGTAGCAGAACAGGGGCTGCAGGATCGGCCGCGCCCCCAGTTCCAGGGCCGTGGCCACCACCGCCAGCATGCCGGCCACCGCCTTGTGTGCGGGCACCCCGCCCAGTTCCTCGTTCGTCACCACGTCGAATGGGAGCCCGTAATCCGCGGCCAGGCGCATGGCAAACAACGCGTCGGCCAGAAGGCGCTCCGGATCGGTACCCCCGCCGAGGGACCCGTACACCGGGTTGATCTTAGTCAGGTCCGCACCCGTGGCGGCGGCCCACACCACCGTCTCCGGGGTGTTGAGACCCCGGTGGGCCCGCACCTGCCAGAGCAGGTGATTGCCGGTGGCCTCCCGGAAGAAGCGCAGGTTCTCCGGCGTGCAGAAGGTGCCATCGGCACTCCAGGCCAGGAGTCCCCGTGGCAGCCCTTCGTGCCGGGCGCTCCAGGCGGGATCGAAGTGAACGGTACCTTGCGCCCCCCACTGGCCGGCCACCACCGCGTGCAGGGCATCCATGACCGGGCATCCCGTGCCGTACTGGATGAATACCACGGGGCGCCGGTCGTACCCGGTCGCCACCAGGGGACGCCATCCCCTGCCCTTCCCCAGCAGTTCCAGGGCGCGATCTCGCTCTTCCTGCCCGATGGGCCGGCAGTGGGCGGGCAACTGCCCCTGCCTCATGGCCACCACCTCTGGGCTGGCCAGGCGCAGGTATTCCTCCTCCAGGCGGGCCCTCTCTACCTCGTCCGCCGTGAGCATGGCCCGCACGAGAACGGCCCGCTCCGTGCCCGGGGTGCTGGTGCCCTCTCCCCAGGCGAGAATCCCCCGCGCCAGTTCCCCCGCCCACCGGCCAATGTGGGCATCCTTCCACCGGTAAGTGTAGCGGGCACACAGGTCGGGTTTTTCGAGGCTGAGGGCCTCCTCACCGTGGTGGAACGGCATTTCCTCCACGAACGCCACCGCTGCTTCCGGCGGCGTCCCGGGACCGAAGCCAGCATCGTATCCCATTTCCGCCGCCAGTTCGGGTCGCACCGCCATCCCGCCGACGGCAACGCGCAGGCGCGGCCGCAGGCCGGCACCATCCAGCAGGTCCGCTAGGTGCGCCAGAGTCTCGGCCGACTCGTACCCGACGGTGCGGCTGACCAGCAGGCAGTCGTAGTGATCCCCCAGGGCCGCCCGGGTGATCTCTTCCGCGGTGAGGTCCGGCGGCAGGAGGGTAACCCGGTGCCCGCGGGCCTCCAAGCGCTTTTTGATCAGCTTCAGGCCCACGTCGTGTACGGGATCGAGCGGGGCCAGCAAGACCCGCCTGGCCCGCGAAGCAGCCCCGGTTTCGCTAGCCGGCATTGGCGACCACCTTCTTCAGCCAGGCGTATTCGCCTCCCGGGCGGTGCACGTAGGCACGCAGCCTCACCCGTGCCCCTACCCCCCGGAATTGCAGGGACACCACATCGCACTCGCCAAGCCCCAACTCTTCGATCAGCGCGCGGGCAAGACGCACGCACTCCTCTTCACTCTGCCCGAGCAGGAACGTTTCCACGTCTATGGCGTCGGCCACATGGTCCAGTGCCCTGTGCATTTCCTGCCTCCCGCTCATCATTGATGACCAGCTTGCCCCACACGAGAGCAGATTCACACCACACTCGCTGCTGCTCTAACGGGCTTCGCTGGCGTGTTCTTCCCAGAACCTGATCACGTCGCGGATGATATTGTCTATGTGGCGAGCCATCGCCTGCTGCGCACCCTCGGAATCGCGGGCTATCACCTTTTCCAAAATGGCACGGTGGTCGGCCACCATCACGCCCCCTACCCGACCCCGGATGTACTCCAGCACGGGGGAGAGCTGCCCCTCTTCCCGCACCAGTTCGCTCGCGGCCAGCAGCACGCGGTTACCGGCCGCCTGAGCGAGCAAGCGATGGAAGGAGGCATCCTCGTGCCATCCGGTCATCTGCGATGCCACCTGGGCCTGGTGGTGGTTAACCACCTGTGCCATCTGTTCGACCAGGTCGGCAGGGGCACGCAGAGCGGCTAGGCGCGCCACCTCGCTTTCGATCGCTCGGCGTGCCTCCAGGATCTCCAGCAACTGTTCCCGGTTGTGAGCACGCAGTGCCTGCAGAAAGGCCCGCTGGTTCTGGGACGCCCGCCGCTCCTGGGCCAGAGCCTGAAGGCGCTCGCGCCCCTGGGCGGTCAGCACGCGCCCCCGGAAGCCCTGGCGCTCGGTGAATCCCCGCTTGTCCATCTCCCGCAGGATGCGCCCGGCGGTAGCCTCGGAAACCCTGATGCCCGCCTGGGCCAGCCCGTCGCGTAGACCCCACGATCCCATGGGCTCGGGTGATTCCCCTATTGCCTTCAGGGCCAGATACTCCAGTTCTCGCTCCACTTTGCCTCTCCCATCTCAGTCTTCTTGCGCCGCCGCACCACCGGCGCATGCGTGCCTGTCCGCGCGGCCCTCAGGCCACACCCGCCCAGCGGGCCAGGATGTCCAGCACCTTGACCAGCCCGCGCACCGCCAGGCGCATGCGGTCAGGGATCAGGTTGCCGTCGGGATCGCTGGTGCCCATGCCGGGCGATATGAAGATGTTGGCATCATAGCAGATGGTAGGGATGATCCCCATCTGGGAAAGGCCGCTCTGGATGAGGTGGCTGCCCGCGTACATGTCTTCGATGGAGAAAACCGGCAGGCCCAAACCGTCCCTCCAGGTGCGCTCATAATTGATCTCCACCGTGCCGGAGTTGTACGACTTGGTGACCACCAGGCCGGAGCGCAGCCGGGCGGGGAGCCCCTGCAGTTCCTCACGCACGATGATCTCCAGTTCGTCCACCGGCCGGGTGACCACCTCAGGCCGGTCGCGCAGCACCTTGAGGGCCTGGATCTGCGTCAGAAGCGCCTCTTTCCCCGGGTCCTGGGTCACGTAGGCAGCCTTGCCGTACGAGGCCGTGGTGCCGTAGCGGTCCCCGTGCATGCCCAGGGCTCGCCGGATGGGCACCATCACTTCTTCCCGGCCGATGATCAGCCCGCTGGTGGCCGCCCCCGAGGCCTTGTCCATGCTGTAAACCATGACGTCCGCCCCGATGGCACGCGGATCGGTGCCCACAAACGGGAGGCCCCAGGCGTTGTCCACCACATAGGGCACGTTGTACTGGCGGGCCAGATCTCCGATGTACTTGAGCAACACCGGCGTCCCCTTTTCGTCCTTCACCCCGTATCCGTAGCCGGGGGTATCATAGCCCAGGGAACTGAACCCGCTGAGGAGGTCGCGGTGCCTCTCGGCGGCCTCGGCCAGAGCCTGGCGGCTGCCTTCGGGGTCCACGTCCAGCATAAAGGGGACCGGGTAGAACTTGATGCCGTGATTTGGGTATTTCGCCCCCGGCAGCGGGACGATCACCGTGTCGAGGTTGTTGAGCCGCTTGCCGTAGAACCCAAGCTCACCGGCCGTGCAACCCCGGTCAGCCAGGATGTCCTTGTACCGGGGAGGGAAGGGCCGGCCGTACGCCCCCTGGTGGTGCAGGTGCTTTTCGTAGGGCACAATGTATCGGGCCCGGTAGTTATCGCCCCGGCCGAGATTGGGCGGCGTGCACAGACAGTCAAACGAAACCCAGAGACCCGCTTCACAGGTGTTAACCGGGCAGACGTCCCACTCGTCGCCGTACACGTCCTTGACGATTTCCCGGATCTCATCCACCAGCCGGGCCAGCGGGACTACGTCAGTAGCCCCCTTCTCGCTCGCCTCCAGGATGTCACGACGCAGGGGAGCAGGAGCACCGGAAATTGCCCCTGTCAGGCCGAACTTGCCCCGCAGTTCGGCAGGGATGCCGATTTCGTCGGCTGCCTTTCGCATCTCCTCGTAGATGCGCCCAGCGTTTTGCTGCAGGTAACGGTATAACTGAAACCGGTAAGAGAAACCCATCGTCACCCCTCCTGATGTGTTGCATTGTCCCGTTCTCGATTGCATGCTACCAGCTTACTCTCCCGCGCCGCTCTCTCCCGCTGCCCGGACCCGGAAACGGTCAGGCCGGGGCACCACCGATCACCACCTGGTCGCCCAGCCCGACGCGCCAGGCCAGCCCGTCCAGGGCCACCTTGCCCTTGAGCACCACGTTGAGGTGGTTGGGCATGTGGGTGGCATCGAAGCCGGCTATCTCACCTACTACCGAACCCCTCACCCGGACGTCGTCGCCCACCACCACCACGCCCCCCTGCTTAACTTCAAAGAAGCCCAGGTAGGAGATGGCATTCACCCGGCAGCCGGGCCCGGCGTCCTCGGTAGTGAGGATGAGTTCGTGCACCTCACCCTGGCACAGCACCCGGGAAGGTTGCGGGATCAACTCCAACCCCCGATCGGGCAACGACCCCGCCAGCACGGCCACCACCACTCCGGTGACCGGCCGGTGACGCACGAACCGGGCGGGCGGGTTTTGTCTCAGGTAAGGATCGCGTCCGGGTGTCACCTGTTCCCCTCCTCGGTTACCTCGCCGTTCTCGGGCCCACCCCTTGGGAAGCCTGAGGCTCCGGGCAGCGCCGGCCCCGTCACCGGCCGTCGTCGCGCGCGGCGGCTGCTTCCGCCCGGGCCAGACTGGAGAATACCCCCTCCAGCCCTGCGTGCCGAACCCGCTGCCGGATCTGCGCGCGGTCGGTGGTGTAAAGCCCGAGCGACTTCATGCGGGCAAAGTACACCGAACCCGAGAATGTGTACTTCTCGGTAAGCCCTTCCTCCGGCCCCCGCATCCTGTCGGTGACCTGAGCAATGGCATCTCCCACTGCCAGGCTGGTGGGCAGAACGAGTAGCGGCAGGCCCGAGACCCAGCGGGCAGCGTTGTGACCGGCCAGCGTACCCGTGCAGATGGCCTCGGTGTGTCCCACCATCGGACCGGCCTTCTCTCCGGCACAGAAGAGGTTGGCCACCCCTTCCACCCTCAGGGCCTCATCGTGGGGACTCATGGCCAGGTAGCGGATGGAATTACCCACCCCGGCTGCATACGGGTCCTCGTAACGCGCATTTTCCATGCCCGGTATGGAACGCAGTGCCTCCAGCGGGAAGTAGCTGGTCATGAGCTTGGCGTGCCCGGTATCCAGAAGGATCAGGTTCTCGCCGAAGTCGGGCAGCGCGTACTGCTGACAGGCCTTCCTGGAGAGGTCGGCCTTACGCAGTTCCGGTGGCAGGGGCAGGATGACCACCCCGTCCCGATCCAGGACCCGCTGCAAGTCGGGAGCCAGAGAATCCTTGAGGATCTTGCACGACCCGCTCATGGAACCCACCTGGCCGGCCGGGGTGCGTCCCATCTTCTCCTTAACCCCCGCCTTCTCCGCCACGCTCACCCGGGGCCCGAAGGAGGGACAGCGCAGGACGCACATGCAGCAACCATGCCCGTAGCGGGTGCAGTTACCCTGGGGGCCGGCACCACCGGTGGTGTCCACGAAGGCATCCCCCTCACAGTGCGTGTTACCCTGCGGGGAAATGGCTTCCACCGCTACCAGCCTGTCCTCGTGCATCTGGACCCCCGTCACCCGATGCTGCAAGTGTATGTGAACACCGGCTTCGTGCAGGATCCTGCGCACGCGGGGCTCGATGCGAGCCACATCGTACAGCGTGGCGTGCTTGTGCCCCGGGAACTCGATATTGCGATGCCTGGCCACGTCGTCCGCGGCCAGAAACAGCTCTCCGCCCCCCAGGGCGATCATCTCTTCCGCAGCAGTGAAGCGGCCATTGTTGCGCATGATGCCGCCCACCAGCCCCGTGCCCAGGAGCTGGTCGGTGCGCTCTAGCAGAACCACTTCTGCTCCTGCCTTGCGCGCGGCCAGGGAAGCAGCACACCCGGCCCATCCTCCCCCGATCACCACCACGCGCGCCACGCTTCTCACCCCCTGTTTTCCCGAGGGGAGGGGAAACCCCGCCGGGCTCCCCTCCCCAGTTTTGTCCTACGCGAGGATCATCGTCAAGATGGTAGCCGCCGCCAGAGCAGCTACCGTGGGTATGAAGTTCCGCCGCGTGAGGTCCATGGGCGAAACCCCCGTGATACCCGAGACGGGCAGCACCGCCCACGGGATCAGGGTGCCGCCACCCACCCAGATGCCTCCCAGCTGACCCATGGCGGTCAGGGTGGCCAGGCTCCCACCCGTGGCAGTGGCGAACACCTTAGCGGTGGAACCGGCCAGGTTCAGGCCCGAGAATCCGGAGCCATCCAGGCCGGTGATGGAGCCCACCACCGTCTGCCCGATGGCCGCCGCCACCACGTTCAGCGGTATGGCGGCAGCCAGGGCGGCACCGAAGTCGCCGAAGATACCCAGCGATCCTTCCGGCAAGAAGTCCCCCACGATAGCCTTGAACGGGCCCACTTCGCCTATTACAAAGAACCCGTAAATGGGCAGTACCGGTCCGAACACGCGCAGGCCGAACACAAATCCCTCCACCAGGTGCTGGGTGATCTTCTCCAGAGCCTTATCGCCCATCGCCCAGAACGAGAAGATGACCATCACCAGGAAAGCAGTACCGCCCACCAGAGCGGTGGCATCCCCGCCCCGCAGGTCCAGGACAAACATCCCCACCACGTCCAGCAAAAAAGCGATGGGCACCACGATGGCGGCCGTGCGCGAGGCCGTTTCCCTGCCCGGGATAATCTCCTGCTTCTCCGCCTCCAGGCGCCCGGTCAAGTTGACACCGCTGATGCGCCCGCGCCTCATGTCCCGGCGGAGCAGCAAGTACCCCACCACGAGGGCAGTCAGCCCCGACACAAGTACCAGCGGCCACGACGCCACGATGACGTCGTTCACCGGGATGCCCGCCGACGCGCTGGTTATGCGGGGTGCCCCCTGGATCACGAAGTCGCCGGAGAGCGCCGCCCCGTGTCCGGCCAGGTTGATGGCGGAGGCAAAGCCTATGGCGGGCAACCCTGCGGATACGGCCGCAGGCATGAGCACAGCCCCCACCAGAGCAGTGGCGGGAGACGGCCAGAAGAACAGGGAGAACACGAACATGATCACCGCACTGCCGAAGTACGCCAGGGCCGGTGTGCGCATGAAGCCACGGAGGGGCGATATCATCCGCTCCATGGCCCCGATCTCGTTGAGCACTCGGGACATGGCTACGATGACGGATATGACCGCGATAGTGCTGAAGAGGTCGACCCCGGCGAAGACCACGCCGTCAAACGTGCTCCGGATTGCCCTCACCAGGCTACCACTGGCGACCCAACTCACCGTCAGGATACCCAGCAGGCATGCCACCACCGGGTCGCGCCGCTTGATCATGAAAACCAGCACGATGACAACAAAAGCCAGATAGACCCAGTGGTATGAAGTCAGCACAGGCATCATCCCGACCCCTCACCTCCTCCTAGCAAGAATCACCTGACCTCTCCTTCCCCTCTCGTTCTTCTCCCGCTGTCGCAGCCTCACCTCCGCTCCTACTCATCAATGAGTAGCTGGTCACCTGCTTGTCCTATTCGCCGCCCGGGCAAGAAATCCTCCTGCCTACCGGTCAGCCTTTTCGCTGACGAATGCTTGCTATGCCCGTCAGCAAAGGAAGAGCTTCCAGAAGAGTACTCCGGAAACAAAGGCCACGATGTCGCCAAACAGGCACACACCCAGGGCATACCGCGGATGCTGTACCCCGACCGAGCCCAGGTAAAGGCTGAGCACGTAGAAGGTGGTGTCGGTGGAGCCCTGTAAAACGGAGGCCAGCAGGCCTGGCGGGCTGTCCGGCCCGTGCCGGCGCAGGAGGTCCGAGGTCACTGCCAGGGCACCGCTCCCCGAAAAGGGACGCACAAGAACCAGCGGGAGGATGTCGGCGGGGATACCCCACCTGCCCAGAACGGGCCCAAGGATATCCTGCACCCCTTCCAGCAATCCCGAGGTGCGCAGGGCGGCGAGCGCCACCATGATCGCCACCAGGTAGGGAAGGATGCGCAGGGAAATCTCCAGTCCCTGCGCTGCCCCTTCCACGAAGGTATCGTAAACGGGCACCCGCCTCCAGGCGCCGTACAGGGGAATCAGCACCAGTAGAGCTGGCACCAGCCAGCGGCTGGCCTGCTGCAATGTCTCCCCCATCACCTCTCCCTCCCGCGCCAGCGGATGAACGCATCCAAGAGGATGCAACTCACCCAGGACGTCCCGGTGACGAGGGCGATCACAGGCACCACCACCGCCGGCTGGGCTGACCCACAGGCGGAACGCACGGCCAGCAACGCCGATGGTACCAGTAGTAACACCGAGGAATTGAGCGCCAGGAACGTGCACATGGCGGGGGAGGCTTCCAGCGGCCTGGGGTTGAGTTCCTGCAGCCTCCTCATGGCCGCGAGTCCAAAGGGAGTGGCAGCACTTCCCACGCCCAGGATGTTGGCGCTCAGGTTCATGGCCATCGTTCCCAGGACGGGGTCGCCGCCGGGGATGGTGGGGAACAGGGGGCCCAGCAACCTGGAGACGACGCGCGCCAGGACTTCCAGCAGCCCCCCTTTTTCGGCAATGCGCAGGATACCCAGCCACAGGCACATTGCCCCCACCATCTCCAGGGTGTACTGGATTGCCCGGTCGGCGGAAGCAAACACTTCCGCGCTAAGGAGGTCGAGCCTGCCGCGGGCTGCGGCCACGCTCGTGCCGACCAAGACCAAAACGAGCCATATCACGTTGAGCACAACCCTCACCGGGCAAACCTTATGTGACACGCCACCGTTCTAGGACTCCCTGCCCAGAACTCCCGGGAAAAGGCATGGTTAAAAACGAAGGGCACGGAGACAATAGGTAGCGAGGTCCACGGTAGCCGGGCGAAGGCTGCTGCACGTTCCCCAAGGGGACGTGCAGTGGCCGGGCAAAGGTCACTGCCGTCCTGGGTGCACGAGAATTCCTCGCTGACGATGGGCGGCGGTGGCCGGAGCGCAGATCATCATGGGCCCTCCAGGGTACTGCCAGGTGCCCCAAGGGCGCCTGGTGGGCCCGATTGACGGTCCATGGTGGTCGAGCTAAGCCTGGCCTGGGGCCCAGCGAGATCGGTCTCGTGCCGAGAGGTGCGGATCGGTCCAAGCAGGTGGGACTCCAGGCAGGCGAGCCAAGGTCGTCACGTGTTCCGTAAGGGTTTACCCGGGCCGAAAGGTCCGGGTGAGCTCTGCAGGGATGCGTGGTGGCCGGTGCGAAGGTTGCCGCGGGCCTCAATGTGTGGTGGTGAGGCAGTCGCCCCGAGCCGCCAAACCAGCGGCGACCACCGGTCAGTGTACCCCGCGGAGGCGGCCGGCGAGGTCGCTGAGGCGGTGGCCGGCGCCAAGCAAGCCTGCGGCCAGGTCTCCGCGCCGGGCCAGGCGGTCCGGCAGGGTTCGTATGGTGAACTCCCGGGGTAAGACGTGCTCCAGCTCATCCCATGCAAAAGGAGCGGATACCGGGGCCCCGGGCAACGCCCGCGGGCTGTACGGTGCCACCATGGTCTTGCCCCGTGCGTTTTGCAGATAGTCCACGTAGACTTTCCCAGTGCGGTTCCTAACCGCCCGCTCCAGGGTGATGAGGTCGGGGCGGGCCGCCCGCAAAACGCGCGCCAGCGTTTCCGCCACCCGCGTGACCTCCTCCGGGCCGGCGTCGGGAACGAGGGGGATGAAGACGTGGATACCGGTTGCGCCCGAGGTCTTGGGAAATCCCCGGACGCCCAATTGCTCCAGCAGGGTGCGCACCATGACGGCCGCCCGGCGGACATCCTCAAACGTAGCCGGCGGGGCCGGGTCCAGGTCGATCACCAGGCGGTCGGGCAGGTCCGGGTGGGAGACCTGCCAGGGAGCGGGGTGGATCTCCAGGCAAGCCTGATTTCCCAGCCAAGCCAGGGTAGCCCGTTCTTCCGCCAGTACGAAGCGGATCACGTGTCCCTCGCCCCGGTAGGGGTAAGTCCTGATCCACTCTGGGGCGTGTTCGGGCCGGTCTTTCTGGTAGAAAGACCCGCCCGTGATTCCGTCCGGATAACGGGTAAGAGTGAGAGGACGTCCCCTGAGATGGGGCAGGAGTACGTCCGCCACTTTCAGGTAATAGTCGATGAGGTCGGCCTTGCGGATACCGTCCTCAGGCCAGAGCAGCTTGTCCAGGTTGGTCAGGCGCAGTTCGCGCCCCTCCACCTCGACGTGCTGGCCCGCCAGGCCCGCCACCACCGTCACCCCCACCACCCTGCTTCACACCTGGCCCGGAGGCTCCCGCCGGCCTTGCTCCCCCGGGGTGATAGCAGGGCGGTCATCGGGTTGCAGTTCCAGCCCCGCTTCTCGAGGCGAAAGGTCAGGGCGCAACCCGAGGAAGCTGGTGTGCCGCAGCATGCCATCCCGGGTTACCTCCAGGTAGGATACGCTGCACACCACCTGGGGTTCCACCCAGGCGACGCCCCGGCGGAACCCCCTGGGGACGCGGGCCGGCGGGGAACCGGGGTGCAGCAGAGAAAGGATGTGTGCTCCCGTGCGCTGGTCCCATCCCGTGCCCACGTGCCCCACCACCTGCCACTCCCCTGCGCCGGGGACGGCCAGCACGAGCGACCCCAGGCCACCGCCCGGGGCCAGCCGGTACCCCACGATGACGCAATCAGCGGTACGCCGCACCTTTACCTTGAGCCAGTAACGGGACCTCTGCCCGGGCAGGTAGGGGCTGTCCCGCTCCTTGCCCACTACGCCCTCTAGCCCCAGCCGGGCCGCCTTCGCGAAAAGTTCCCGACCCCTCTCGGGCACCACGGGGGAAAGCGCCAGATCCCCCCCGGCCGTCTCCTCTTGTACCACGCGCTCCAGGACCTCTCTACGCTCCGCCAGGGGCCGGTCCATCAGCTCCCGCCCCTCAAGTTCGAGGAGGTCGAAGGCAACGAACACCAGTCGTCCCGTCCGGGCCTGCAGGGCAGAAAAGGACGGCCTCCCCTGTTCCCAGGCGGTGATCTCCCCGTCCACCACCGCCTGCCGCGCCTTCAGGTACCGGTGTAACCCTTCCAGGCCCGGAAACTCCCCCGTAATGTCTCGCAGGTTGCGGCTCTGCAGGCGGGTGACTCCCCCGTCCACGAAGGCCAGGCAGCGGTAACCGTCCCACTTGGGCTCGAACAGGTGGCGGGGAGAGTCGAAAGGGGCAGGAGCGGCATATGCCAGCATGGGACGCACCTCGCCCGGACGAAGGGGCATCGGCGGCCCGCTTACGTCCTGGCTCCCGCCTCGGCCAGGCGCACGCTTTCCCGCAGGGCTTCCAGCAAGCTCTCCACCCCCACCGGCTCCTGGGGCCGGGGCAGCTCCCACCTCTGGCCCTGGGCCTTCCTCGCCACCAGTTCCAGGAGGGCTTCGCGATAACGGTCCCGGTACTTGCCCGGGTCAAAGCACACCGTCAGCCGTTCGATGAGGGTATGGGCGAGTTCCAGTTCTCGGGGATCCACCTCCGTCTCCTGGTCTGTCCCGCGCAGTGGCGATGGATCCCGGACCTCATCGGGATAGTGCATGGTTTCCAGCACCAGCACCCGTTCCCCGTAGACCCGCACTGAAGCCAGATGTTCCTTCTGGCGGAATGCCACCTGGGCCACGGCTACCCGCCCTGCTTCCCGCATGGCCCGCCGCAAGAGGGCATAGGACCGCTCCGCACCCTCCATGGGCTCCAGGTAGTAGGAACGGTCGAAGTAGATGGGGTCGATATCGGCCAGATTCACGAAATCCAGGATACGGATGGTGCGCTGGGCAGCCGGAGGCAACCGCTCGAGTTCTTCCTCCTCAACGGGGACGTAGGCGTCCCGCTGCCACTCGTAGGCACGTACGATATTCTCAGAGGGCACCGTCTCCCCGCAGGTCGGGCAAAAACGCTGGTAGCGGATAGGGGTGTGGCACTCCCGGTGCAACAGGTGAAAGTGCACATCCCTATCCTCCGTAGCGGCATATAGACGAACCGGAATGTTCACTAATCCGAAGGAGATGCTGCCCTTCCACAGGCTGCGCACGGCGCCTTCCTCCGCCGGCTACGCGGGCCGGTAACGTCCCGGCTCATTACCCTGCCGCTCAGAGGATTCCTGGCGCTGGCGCGCCCGCACTCGCCCTCCCGTCCCTTGGGCCAGGGACCATACCTGGTCTATGACCTGGGGTGCCAGATCGATCAGGCGGTCGTAGAAGGCACTGCGGTCAACCGGCAGGAGGCGCACATTGCCCTGCCCTACCACCAGGAATCCCACGGGCTGCACGGTGACCCCGCCCCCGCTTCCCCCCGCGAAAGGCAGAAACCCTTCTTCCCCGCCTCCACCTCCCCCGGCGGCTCCGCTGCGACTTCCCCCGCCCTGAATCTCGTACTCGCCTCCCCCGGCGGCAAATCCGAAACTCACGCGGGACACGGGGACGATCACTGACCCGTCGGGCGTCTCCACCGCCTCACCGACCACGGTCCCCACGTTGACCATTTCCTTTATGTTCTCCATGGCGGTCTTCATGAGACTGGCGATGGGATGCTCCGGCATCGCGTCCAACCCCCTCTACGGGCCGGACGGTTGCCCCGGCAGTCGTGACCCGCCCGGCGCTCATAGCATGGGCGGCCCGCACGCCTAATATGCGGATCGCGCGAGAACTCCGAACCCGTCGGCGTCACCGGGGTGTCCCCCTGCGCGGGCGCCGGCGCCACAATTCGGCAAGCACCAGCAGCCCGGCGATCAGGACGCGGACGGGTGATACCGTCGCCAGGCAGTCCACAAAGGTGTACAGGCCCAGGCTGCGGTAGTCTGTGTGCACCCTGACCTCCAGGGGCGACGCGGGACGGGCCCGCGAGGCAGCCAGGGCCACCGCGGTCTGCCCCAGGTTGACCAGGGCAGCCGCCAGGGCACACAGTTGGGCATCGGGTACGCCCAGGCGAGTACGCCAGAGGAAGCGGCGCACACGCGTGTGCCTGAGGAGATAGCGACCCCCCCGAGAAAGCGATGGTATGAGTAAGCGCATGCGCTGCCACGCGGGGAGCCCACGTTGCCGGCCCAGGAAAGGCCCTGCCAGGCGCGCCAGGAATCGCTCCACCAGGCCTGCCAGGGGGAGGCCAGGCGGGCGAAGGCGGACGCGACGGGGCTTGCGGGGAGCACGCGCGGGGATACATACCGTCCAGAGCCACTTCCCCGAGATGGCCACTCGCGCCGTCACCCCCGGGGGGTGATCCACCCCACACCCCCCCTGAATCTGAAGGCGCACGGGCCAGGGCCACACAAGGGCCACACCTACCACCAGCCCGCAACACGCTGCCACCACCAACCAGAATATCCTCAGTCTTTATCCCCCGGATAGCTTGCCCAGGTCTCAAGAGGCGGCAACTGCCCCAAATCCTCCAGGCCCAGCAGGCGCAGGAATTCCGGGGTGGTGCCGTAAAGGATCGGGCGCCCCACGACGTCCTTGCGACCGACCTCCCGCACCAGCCTCCGCTCCACCAGGGTGCGGAGGACGGCGTCACAATCCACCCCCCGCACCGATTCGATTTCCGCCCTGGTGACCGGCTGCATGTATGCCACCACCGCCAGGGTCTCCAGGGCAGCCTGCGACAGAGGCTGGGGCTTGGGACGCAACAGTTTCTCTATGTACGGGGCAAAACCGGGCCGGGTGGTGATCTGATAACCTCCTGCCACCTTCTGCACCTGGAGGGCACTCCCGGAGGCGCGGTACCGCTGCTCCAGTGCCTCGATGGCCTCCCCCGCTTCGTCGGGAGTCGCACCTGTCACCCGGGCCACCTGCTCGACGGTGACCGGTGCGGGCGAAGCCCACAACAGGGCTTCCCAGATGACCGGCAATTCCTCAGGCGGTAGCGTGGACGGTGCCGGACCCGCACCCGTGTGCACCTGGCGTCCCCCTCCCGGACGGGAAAACGAATATCTCCCCGAACAATTGCTCCTGGCGCACCGTGATGCGCCGCTGGCGAAGAAGTTCCAGAAGCGCCAGGAAGGTGACCACCACTTCCTCCCGCGCCGCGCCCCGGCCCACCAGATTCCCGAACCGTACGCCACCGGGATTTCGACGCAGCAGCCACAGGATTTGCCGCATCTTCTGTCGGACACTCAGGCGGCGGCGGGCCACCTCCATCACCGGCGGGTTGTCCTTGAGTAACGAGCGCAGCGCCTGCAGGAGCCGGCCCACGGCCAGTTCCCCCGGAGGAGACTCGCCGGGAGGCACCTTGCCTCCCCGCAGGTAGCACTGCGCCTGGTGGGCAATGAGTTCCGCCAGATAGGCGGTCGCCCGTTTGAACTGCCGGTACACCACCAGCCTCTCTACGAGCTCCTGCCGGGGATCGGGTTCTTCCGTATCCGGTGGCCCCGGCGGGCGGGGAAGCAGCATGCGTGCCTTGATCTCAAGAAGGGTGGCCGCCATCACAACGAACTCGGCTGCCGCGTCGAGGTCGATCGCGGACAGGGCTGCCAGATACTGGAGGTATTGGTCCGCGATTTCCGCCACCGGTATGTCGTACACGTCCACCCGGTTAGCCTCCACCAGGTGGAGGAGGAGGTCCAGGGGGCCTTCAAAGACCGGCAACCGGACCGCATAGTTCATAGGCGGAAGATGCCGACGGCCTCCCGGGCTTCCTCCAGGGTGGCCCGGGCCGCCCTCTGAGCCCGATCCCGACCCTCGAGCAGAACTTCCTTCACTTCATCGGGGCGCTGCTCGTAGTGGCGCCGCCGCTCCCGCAATGGTTCGAGCCAGCTGACCAGGGCATCGGCCAGCAGCTTCTTGCACTCCACGCATCCCCGCACTGCCCGACGGCAATCCTCGGCCCGCTCGTCCTGGACCTCCGGAGCGAAAACCCGGTAGAATATGTGCACGGAACATTCCTCGGGGTGGCCGGGGTCCTTCCGGTAAATGCGCCTCGGATCGGTGACCATCTGGGCCACCTTTCGCCGGATCTCGTCGGGCGGATCCGCGATGTTGATTTGGTTCCCGTAAGATTTGGACATCTTCCGCCCGTCGATTCCCGGCAAAACCTTGACTATGTTGAGCAGGGCCTGGGGCTCGGGAAAAACGGGCGCATAGAGGTGGTTGAAGCGACGGGCGATTTCGCGCGTGAGCTCCACGTGGGGAACCTGGTCCTCCCCCACGGGTACCCCGTCGGCCTTATAGATCAGAATGTCGGCTGCCTGCAGGACCGGATATCCCAGGAAGCCGTGCGTGGACAGGTCCTTGTCCGGCATCTCCTGCATCTGCTGCTTGTAGGTGGGAACCCGCTCTAGCCATCCTATGGGAGTGATCATGGAAAAGAGCAGGTGCAGTTCCGCATGCTCGGGGACCTGCGACTGCACGAATATCACCGATTTGGCCGGATCCAGCCCCGCCGCCAGGTAGTCCAGAACCACCTCCTGCACATTGGCAGCCAAAGACGAGGTGTCGGCGTACCCGGTGGTGAGGGCGTGCCAGTCGGCTACCAGGAAGTAGCACTCGTGTTCTTCTTGCAGACGCTGCCAGTTTTGCAGAGCCCCCACCAGGTTGCCCAGGTGAAGCTTGCCCGTAGGACGCATCCCGCTCAGTATGCGCAAGTTGCCACCTCCGCAGAAAGCCAGGCCAGCGCGGCCTAGCCGGGGAAAATGGTCATGGCATTGAGTAACCGGTACACCAGAGCGGCCAGGGGATCCAGGATGCGACCGATGGCTCCCGTGGCCAGGAGCAGGAGCAGGAAGACCCAGCCGTACCTTTCGGCCGCCTCTACCCAGGAACCGCGGGCGAACTTCTCCACCACCCTCCAGCCGTCCAGGGGCGGCACGGGGATGAGATTGAACACGGCCAGGTTGACATTGTAACGGATGAAGGCGGAGAGCAGGATGGTACCCGCCAGGCCCAGCGAGTATCCCAGCGCCTTGCTCACCGCTATCCCCAGCCAGGCCATGGCCAGGTTGGCGAACGGTCCGGCCAGCGCCACCAGGACCAATCCGGTGCTGCGGTTGCCCCGGAAAAAGTAGGGGTTGACCTGCACCGGACGGGCCCAGCCGAAGCCCAGCAACCAAAGGCAAAGTATGCCCACCGGGTCCAGGTGAGCGAGCGGATTGATGGTGAGACGGCCCATCCGGCGGGGAGTGGGATCACCCAAGGCGTCCGCCACCAGCCCGTGAGCGTACTCGTGCCCCACGATAGCCAAAAGCAAGGCTGGCAACCCCACGACCAACGAGATGTCGAACAATTTAACCCTCCAGGCTTGCCTCCAGGGCCCGCCGCAGGTCAGATTCGCATACGTAGGTGGCAGTGGGCGGTTTGCCCGCCTGAGCCGGCCCCAGAGGTTCTTCGAATCGACGCACCTTGTGCGCCCGGCAGATCTGCAAGAGTTGCTTGCGGCGCAGGCCGTAACGGGCACAAGCTATGTCCACTAGCAAGAACTTCTCCTCGCCTACTGTCTTTTCCTGGTCCAACCCGTCACTCCCCCCGGCTCACTGCGTCCCATAGTATCATACAACAAGCCCAGGAAAAAGACCCCGTCGCCCAGGCGACGGGGTAAGAGGAGGGGTGTATGGGAAAGACTGTTCACGTGCTGGCGGCCGCGACCCGCATCCACTCCGGAAGCCGATCCCGGGCCACCAGGTCCCGGTAGGTTTCCCGGGCTACCACCACTTCGGCATGCCCTGCCCGGGCGAACACCACCGCCGGCCGGGGCAGGCGGTTGTAGTTGGAAGCCATGGCGTACTGGTACGCCCCTGCGGTGAATACGGCCAGGACATCTCCGGGATGGGGAGCGGGCAGGGGAACGTCTCTGACCAGTACATCGCCCGACTCGCAGTTTTTCCCTACCACCCAGAACGTCCCCGCAGGAGGCTCGTTCAGGCGGGCCGCCAGGCAGGCCCGGTAGCGGGCACCGTACAGGGCCGGCCGGGGGTTGTCATGCAACCCTCCGTCCACCACCACATAGGACCGTCCGGGAACCCGCTTTACAGCCTGCACTGTGTACAGGGCCACCGCCGCCTCTGCCACCACCGAACGACCCGGCTCCAGTACCAGCCGGGGTAGCGGGACGCCCTCGCGCCGGCATGCTTCCCTCAGGTGGCGGGCAACTCGCTCCACCAGCTCAAAGGGGCTCACGGGATCATCTTCCTCGGTGTAGCGCGCTCCCAGGCCGCCGCCCAGGTCCAGCTCCCAGCCCGCTTGCCAGGGGAAGGACCGTGCTACCGTGATAGCTGCCTCGGCGGCCTCGCAAAATGGCTCCGGGCTCGGGATCTGGGAGCCCACGTGGCAGGCCAGGCCGGTCAACACCATACCCCGTGACTCGCGCACCGTCTGCAGCGCCCGCTCCAGGTCGGGCCCGGGAAGGAAGCCGAACTTGGAGTGAATGGTGCCCGTGCTCAGGTGATCGTGGGCGCCTGCCTCCACCCCCGGGGCAAAACGCAACAGCACCCTGACCCGCCCCTTCAGCCGGCGGCAAAGATGCCTCAGCCGGGCCAACTCCTCGTGATTGTCCACCACGATGCAGCCCACGCCCGCCTCCAGGGCCATCTCCAGTTCCTCCGGGGACTTGCCGTTACCCTGGAAGTACACCCGGGACGCGGGAAACCCCGCCGCCAGAGCCGTCCACAACTCCCCGCCGGAGCACACATCCATCCCCAGGCCTTCCTGATGAACCAGGGCGGCCATGGCCAGGGTGAGGAACGCTTTGCCCGCGTAAAGCACCTGCCCCCCGGGCCAGAACTGCTCCACGGCGCCCCGCCAGGCCCGGCAACGCCGCCGGATTTCCTCTTCATCGTAAACATACAGCGGCGTCCCGAAGCGAACTCCCAGTTCCGGCGTGTCGCAACCGCCTACTTCCAGGTGACCCCGGGAATTGACCCGCAGCCCCGACGAAACCTGCAAAAAAGCCAAAGCACCTTCCCCCCATCACGGCAAGGGAGGAAGGCACACGTTTGCGGCGCCTTGCTCCCCTGGCGTGAGATAGCGCTCCACCGGCGATCAGGGGACATCGACCGGTGACAGTGCTGCACCTGTTCGGTGCAACCCCAGCCGCAGAGACCGGCATCCCTGCGACTTCGGCGGCGGCCCCTTTTCCGGCGGCTCACGGCCCGCCCGGCTCCCCGCCGGTACTCATGGCCACCGCGCCTCTACCTCACCTCCAGAGGAGATGAGGCCGTTGCTTGTTCCATATGGTAGCAGAAGCTGCCCCCGCCGTCAACTCCATTATTTTGCACTGTTATCGGTCTGTGATATTGTCACCCTCTAAGCGGACTGAGAAAATGTCACCATGAGAGGAGACATTTTCTTGAATCGGAAGGAATCGAAAAGGCTCTACGTGATGGAACAGGTGCTCCAGGG